>NZ_JCBANN010000032.1:0-57769 GCF_059761975.1 Achromobacter sp. 46006 | reverse complement strand
GGGCCGCCCACCGGCAGAGCATCCATGGACCATACCTCCCGCCCGGGCGCGGTGTTGCGCGCCCTCTCCAACCTGTTTGGCGCCATCGCCACATTGTTCCTGCTGTTCCTGATGTTCGGCATTACGCTGGACGCCATCGTGCGCGCCATCTACGGCCACTCCATTCCCGGCCTGTTCGAGATGTCGGAGCTGAGCCTGGTGGTGATCGTGTTCCTCGGCCTGGGCTGGACCCAGATGGAAGACGCCCACATCCGCGTCACGCTACTGCATCGCAAGGTGCCGCCGCGCGTGGCGCAATGGATGGACGCACTGGCCTGGCTGGCGGCGGCCGTGGTGCTGGCACTGCTGGCCTATCCCGCCACCGGCGAGGCGCTCGAATCGATCCGGATCCGCGAGTTTCGCTGGGGTTATGTCGAAGTGCCGATCTGGTGGACCAAGGCCATCGTCGCCGCCGGGCTGTGGTTCGGCGCCCTGCAGATGCTGGCCCAGGCCGGCTGCGCCCTGTGCCGCGCCGAACCGGCGGCTCGCGCCACCCCCGCGCTGGCCCCGCACTGACCACTACCGGACCTTTGCACCATGGACGACGTCACCATAACGCTGGCCGCCACCGGCCTGATCTTCGTATTGCTGCTGTTGGGCGCGCCGGTGTTCGCCGCGCTGGCCCTGGCGGGTATCAGCGGCCTGATCCTGGTCGAGGACACCGCCTTCGTATTGAACCGCCTCAAGTCGTATTCCTACGCGCAGTCGGCCTCGTACCTGCTGACCGTCATTCCGCTGTTCATTCTGATGGGCGCCTTCGCCCACCATGCCGGCGTGGGACGCAGACTGTTCGACATGGCCCGCAAATGGGTCGGGCACATGCCGGGCGGGCTGGCCATCGCCAGCGTGCTGACCTGCGCCGGCTTCGCCGCGACCTCGGGCTCCAGCGTCGCCACCGCCGCCACCGTGGGCGCGGTGGCCATCCCCGAGATGAAGCGCACCGGCTATGACCCGCGCCTGTCGGCCGGCGCGGTGGCCGCCGGCGGCGTGCTGGGCGTGCTGATCCCGCCCAGCGTGCTGCTGATCTTCTACGCCGCGCTGACCGAGGTATCGGCCGGCAAGATGCTGGTCGCCGGGGTCTTGCCCGGCCTGCTGTCGACCCTGGTGTTCATCCTGGGCATCCGCGTCATCAGCGCCTCGCCGCAGATGGCCGCGGCGGTGCTGCCCAAGAGCCCCTGGCGCGAGCGCATCGGCTCGGTACGCAACGGCTGGCAGGTGCTGGTGCTGTTCGTGATCGTGCTGGGCGGCATCTACCTGGGCTTCGTCACGGCGACCGAAGCCGCCGCGGTCGGCGCCTTCGCCGCGTTCGTGATGCTGCTGTGCGCCCGCCAGGCGCGCGGCCAGTTACGCGGCAAGCTGGTCGAGAGCCTGCGCAGCGCCGTCACCACCACCGTGATGATCCTGTTCACCATGCTGGGCGCGGGCCTGTTCAGCCTGTTCCTGAGCCTGGTGCAGATCCCGCAACAGATCGCCGAGGCGATCGTGTCCTCGGACATCCCGCCGCTGCTGGTGGTGGGCCTGATGCTGCTGGCCTATTTCCCGCTGGGCATGTTCCTGGACGCGTTCTCGATGCTGGTGATCACGCTGCCGATCATGTTTCCGACCGTGGTGTCGCTGGGCTTCGACCCGATCTGGTTCGGCATCCTGGCCGTGAAGATGTGCGAGATCGGCCTGATCACGCCACCGGTCGGGTTGAATGTGTTCGTCATCGCGGGCATCGACCGCCAGACGCCGCTGACGCGCATCTTCCAGGGCGCCTGGTGGTTCGTCGTCATGGAAGTGGTCACCACGCTCATCCTGTTCTTTTTCCCCGTGATCGTCACGATCCTGCCCGAGATGATGCTGGGAAAATGAAGCAGGACGCGCGGCGCCGCTCAGGCCATGTTGTCGACCAGGATGATCTTCGAGACCAGCTCGGCGGTGTTCTTGGCGTCCAGCTTGCGCATGATGCGGGCGCGGTGCACCTCCACCGTGCGGTAGGAAATATCCAGCCGCATGGCGATCTCCTTACAGCTCAGGCCGTTGGCGACGTAAGCGGATATTTCCCGCTCGCGCCGTGTCAGGTTGGCGGTGCGCAGGCAGTTTTCGGCGATGCGCTCGAAGCTCCAGATCATCAGGTCGAAGGGGTCCTCCGGCGTCAGGGTGATGCCGCGCGCTCGCGCCCAGAACACCTCGCGGCTGCGATGCTGCATGAAGCGCTCGTCTTCGTAGTAGCAATTGCTTTCCAGGTGCTTGAGGCAGCGTTGGCCGATCTGGTGAAAATCGGACAGCGAAGGATAAAGCTGCAGAATCGATTTGCCCACCAATTCCCTGCGCGTGTAGCCGAACAGATTCGCGAAGGAGTGATTGCATTCCGAGATCTTGCGCGCGCTGCAGATGACTTGCGGCGCGGGAGATTCCTTGAAGGCGAGCAATGTCAGGTGAAAGTCACTCATATTGTCTCCCCGGATAGCGTGCCGGTTTTGCCGTTGCGCAGCGGAATCCGTTGCGCTTTTGTGGCGGCCCGCATCTTGTGCGTGCGGGCTTCGAGGCGCCAGTGTATAAGAAGCTTCAGGCGCCTGGAATCGACTTTTTCCAGCGGTTTCAGACCGGTTTTCCCGCCTGCGGGAGAGCCTGGAAAGGCGTGTTTTCGCGGCCGTTTTCGCGCGCGTTCGCCGGACGCTTTCCGGGGCGTTGGCGCGGCGACCCCGGCGGTGCATTCCAACAGCGTTTCAAACCCCTCATGCAACGACCTTCGGCCTTTTCCTTCACGCCGGGCCTGCCCGGCAGGCAACCATGACCGCAGCCCCCCCCGACCTGCCGCCCGCGCTGCCGCTGACGGCCCGCGTGGCACAGCGGCTGGCCTGGATCGCCCCGGGCGCGGCCGCGGTGGACAGGCTACCGCCGGCACAGCGCCGGCAGGCGGAATTCCAGGCGGGCCGGCAACTGGCGGCGCAATTGCTGGCCGCGCTGGACGCGCCCGTCACAGAGGTCGGCGTGGCCGCGGACCGCTCTCCCCTCTGGCCCGAAGGCTACGTCGGTTCGATCAGCCACAGCCGCCGGCTGGTGGGCGTGGCGGTGGCGCGGCGGCGCGACGTGCGCGCGGTCGGGATCGACATCGAGGCGATCGCCGAGGTGCGCGCGGTCGAGGCCATCGAATCGGTCTGCATGCGGCCGGAGGAACGCGACTTCGATGCGGGCGCGCTGACCCGCGCCGAGTTCGCCACGCTGCTGTTCTCGGCCAAGGAGGCGTTCTACAAATGCATGCAGCCGCTCACCCGCGTGGAATTCGATTTTCCCGACGTCACCCTGACCCGTATCGACCCGGCCGCGCAGCGCCTGGAACTGCGCCTGCTGCGCGCGGCCACGGCGGAATTCGGGCCGGGTCACCTGTTCCAATGCGGCTATCGCCGCGCACAAGGCCACGTCTATACTGCCTTGGAAATTGGTCATTGAAACCTCTCCCCCTTACGTTGTCCCCCATCGACAAGGAGCGTTCACATGTCTGATCCCATCGTTATCGTGAGTGCCGTGCGCACCCCGCTGGCCGCCTTCCAGGGCGAATTTTCCACACTTTCCGCCAACGAGCTGGGCGCCGTCGCCATCGGCGCGGCGCTCGAGCGCGCCGGGCTCAAGCCCGACCAGGTCGACGCGGTGCTGATGGGCAACGTGCTGCAGGCCGGCCAGGGCCAGGCGCCGGCGCGGCAGGCCGCCATCAAGGCGGGCATCCCGTCGTCGGTGGGCGCCATCACGGTGTCCAAGGTGTGCGGTTCGGGCATGCAGGCCGCGATGCTGGCGCACGACGGCATCATCGCCGACACCTATGGCGTGGTGGTGGCCGGCGGCATGGAATCCATGACCAACGCGCCCTACCTGCTGACCAAGGCGCGCGGCGGCTATCGCGCCGGTCACGCCACCATGTACGACCACATGATGCTCGACGGCCTGGAAGACGCCTACCAGGTGGGCCGCGCCATGGGCACGTTCGGCGAGGACTGCGCCGCCAAGTACGGCTTCACCCGCGAAGAACAGGACACCTTCGCGGTGGAATCGGTCTCGCGCGCGCAGAAAGCCGCGCGCGACGGCGTGCTGAAATGGGAAACCGTGCCCGTCACCATCAAGTCCAAGAAGGGCGATACGGAGATCGAGCTGGACGAGCGTCCGCAGAAACTCAACGTCGAAAAGATCCCGACCCTCAAGCCCGCCTTCGCCGCCAATGGCACCATCACCGCCGCGTCCTCGTCGGGCAACGCCGACGGCGCCGCCGCGCTGGTGCTGATGCGCGAATCCACCGCCAGGAAGCTCGGCTGCAAGCCGATCGCCCGCATCGTCGGGCACGCCAGCTTCGCGCAGGAACCCGAGTGGTTCACCACCGCGCCAGTGGGCGCGATCAGGAAGCTCTATGACAAGACCGGCTGGAAGACCGCCGACGTGGACCTGTTCGAGATCAACGAGGCCTTCGCCGCGGTGACCATGGCGGCCATGAAGGAACACGACATCCCGCGCGACAAGGTCAACATCCACGGCGGCGCCTGCGCGGTCGGCCATCCCATCGGCGCCTCGGGCGCGCGCATCATGGTGTCGCTGCTGGGCGCCCTGAAGGCCACCCAGGGCAAGCGCGGCGTGGCCACGCTGTGCATCGGCGGCGGCGAAGCCACCGCGATCGCGCTGGAAATGGCCTGAGCCGACGCGCGCCGGGCGGGACATTTTCATCTTGAGGCAGCTCGGCGATGAAAAATGGTCACGCCCCGGTTTAAAGACGTCACGGAATTGCGCACAAACGTATCCGTGACGCCCCCGGCGCCGCCCCGCCGCGGCGGGCCGGGCCCCGGTGGCCCGCCGACACAGGAAAACACATTGCGAAACTTGAAGCCTGCCTGCCCGTGTTGCGATCATGGCCGGACACTCATCCGGAACAAGGAGGTTTCATGCAGCGTTCCAAAACCGCAATCCTGTCGGCCCTCATGGTGACGGCCGCGCTGTCCGCCGCGCCCGTCCTGGCGGCGCAGAACGCCCCCGCCGGCCAGGCGCCGACGGCGCAGGCCGCCGCACAGCCCACCGACCAGCAGTTGCAGCGCTTCGCGTCGGCCTCGCAGAAAGTCTCGGGCGTGGTGGACGAGTACCGTCCCAAGGTCGACGCAGCCAAAACCGATGCCGACAAGCAGAAAGTGATCCAGGAGGCCGACGCCAAGATGGTCCAGCTGGTGCGGGCCGATGGCCTGTCGGTCGAGGAATTCAACGGCATCGGCCGCGCCGTGCAGCAGGACCCGCAGGTCAAGCAACGGCTGATGAACATGGGCAACGCCGGCGCTGCGGTGCAGCAGTAGCCCGCCGGCCAGACGCCGCCGCGCCCCGGCGTGGCGCCCTTTGCCCCAGCCGCGCTCCCGATGGCGCTATCCTAGAGGCCGTCCCAGGCCCCGGGCCTGTCCCCCCAAGGAGCGCGGCATCTTGACCCCCGATCTCACCCTCTACGACCTGGCCGGCGCCGATCCGACGCTGCGCTTCAGCCCGCATTGCTGGAAAACGCACATGGCGCTGGCCCACAAGGGCCTGACCGCCAATACCGTGCCGTGGCGCTTCACCGACAAGGAAGCGATCGAATTCTCGGGCCAGAAGCTGGTGCCGGTGCTGGTGCACGGCGACCACGTGATCAGCGATTCCTGGCAGATCGCCTGCTATCTGGAAGACACCTTCCCCGACCGCCCCTCGCTGTTCGGCGGCGACACCGGCCGCGCGCTCAGCCTGTTCGCCAATACCTGGGCCGACACCACGCTGGTGCCGACGCTGGCGCGGCTGCTGCTGCCGGAAATCCACGCGCTGATCGACGCCAAGGACAAGGACTACTTCCGCCACACCCGCGAAAAGCGCTTCGGCCCGCTCGAAGACCTGCCCGCGCTGCGCGAGGAACAACTGGCGGCCCTGCGCGCCTCGCTGCTGCCCTTGCGCCAGATGCTGGCGCGCCAGCCGTACCTGGCCGGCCAGCAGCCGGCCTATGCGGATTACGCGGTGTTCGGCTTCTTCATGTGGGCGCGCTGCACCAGCGCGCTGGAACTGCTGGCGGCCGACGATCCGGTGGCCGCGTGGCGCGAACGCCTGCTCGATGCCCATGGCGGGCTGGCGCGCCAGGCGCCCGTGGCAGCGGCGTAATCGAATACACGCCGTCGTGTGCGCGCCGGCGCCAGGCGCCGGCCGCGGGCCGCCCTGGCGAGCGGCCGCGCCCGGGCGCGGCTCAGGTCTTCAGGCGGTAGCCGGTCTTGAAGATCCAGCGCACCACCACCAGGCAGACGGCCAGGAACACCAGCGTCATGGCGACGCTGACGGTGACGTTGACGTCGGCCACCCCATAGAACGCCCAGCGAAAGCCACTGACCAGGTACACCACCGGGTTGAACAGCGTCACGCCTTGCCAAAACGGCGGCAGCATCTTGATGGAATAGAAGGTGCCGCCCAGGAAGGTCAGCGGCGTGATGATCATCAGCGGGATGATCTGCAGCTTCTCGAAGCCGTCGGCCCACACGCCGATGATGAAGCCGAACAGGCTGAACGTGATGGCCGTGAGCAGCAGGAAGCCCAGCATCCAGAACGGATGCGCGATCTCGAACGGCACGAACAGGCGCGCCGTGGCCAGCATGATCAGCCCCAGGATGATGGACTTGCTGGCCGCCGCCCCGACGTAGCCGGCGACGATCTCCAGGTACGAGATGGGCGCCGAGTGGATCTCGTAGATGGTGCCCGAGAAGCGCGGCATGTAGATGCCGAACGAGGCATTGGCCACGCTCTGGGTCAAGAGCGACAGCATGATCAGGCCCGGCACGATGAAGGCGCCGTAGCTGACGCCGTCGATCTGCACCATGTGCGAGCCGATGGCCGAGCCGAACACCACGAAGTACAGCGAGGTGGAGATGACAGGCGACAGCACGCTCTGCATCAGCGTGCGCCAGGCGCGGGCCATTTCGAAGCGGTAGATGGCGCGGATTGCGTAGAAATTCATGATTGTCCGTGCACCAGGCTGACGAAAATCTCTTCGAGCGAGCTTTCCGAGGAGTTGAGGTCGGTGAATTCGATGTCCAGCTCGGTCAGGCGCCGCAGCAGGCCGGAGATCTCGCCGCCGCCCTGGTTGTCGTAGGTGTAGACCAGCTGGCGGCCGTCGGCCGACATTTCCAGGTGGAACGGCTCCAGCGCCGTGGGGATGCCCGGCAGCGGCGCCTTCAGCGTCAGCGTCAGGCGGCGCTTGCCCAGCTTGGTCATGAGCGCGTTCTTTTCCTCGACCAGGATGATCTCGCCCTTGCGGATCACGCCCACGCGGTCGGCCATTTCCTGGGCTTCCTCGATGTAATGGGTGGTGAGGATGATGGTGACGCCGTTTTCGCGCAGGCGCCGCACCATGTCCCACATGCCGCGCCGCAATTCGACGTCGACGCCGGCGGTGGGTTCGTCCAGGAACAGGATCTTGGGTTCGTGCGACAGCGCCTTGGCGATCATCACGCGCCGCTTCATGCCGCCGGACAGGGCCATGATGCGGCTGTCCTTCTTGTCCCACAGCGACAGGTCGCGCAGCACCTTCTCGATGTATTCGGGGTTGGCCGGCTTGCCGAACAGGCCGCGGCTGAAGGTGACGGTGTTCCAGACGCTTTCGAAGGCGTCGGTGGAGATTTCCTGCGGCACCAGGCCGATGGCGCTGCGGGCGGCGCGGTAGTCCGTGAGAATGTCGTGGCCGTCGGCCAGCACCCGGCCCTCGGTCGGGTTGACGATGCCGCAGATGATGCTGATGAGCGTGGTCTTGCCGGCGCCGTTGGGGCCAAGCAAGGCGAAGATCTCGCCGCGTTGGATTTCCAGGTCGACGCTTTTGAGCGCCTGGAATCCGGAGGCGTATCGCTTGGATAGGCCCTGAACTGAAATGACAGGCTGCACACTTGCTCCCGGCGTGGTGGTCAACCCCTGATTTTACCCGCGCGGCGCGGGCCGCTTGTTCGGCCTGGCGGAACGCTGTGTTTGGAAAACGGCATCAAAGCGGGCCATCGCGCCGCCGGCGCGTCAGCCTTCCACCGCCAGTTCTTCCCAGCCCAGGTCGCGGGTGCGCGCCAGGGCGCCGGTCACCGCGGCGGCCGCGTCGCGCGCCGCGTCCTCCAGCGCATCGCCGGCCAGCAGCCGAGCGGTGATGGCGGCCATGAAAACGTCACCGGTGCCATGCACCGACGGCGCAATGGCTACTTCCGGATGGCTCAGCACAAGGCAGTCGCCGCGCGTGACCACCGCCAATTGCAGCGTGCCCGGCGCCGCCGCCTGCGGCGCGGCGCTGGTGACCACGATCCATTCCGGCCCTTCGGCGATCAGCTCGCGCGCCGCCGCCGCGACCTCGTCAATCGAGGCCAGCGGCCGGCCCACCATCTGCTCCAGCTCGAAATGATTGGGCGTCATGCCGTGCGCATGCGGCACCAGCCTGCGGCGGTACTGCGCCACCAGGCCGGCGTCCACGTACAGGCCGTCGTTGCGGTCGCCCATGACCGGGTCGATATGCACCCGCACCTGCGGCCGCGCCGCGCGCAGCCCGCGCAGCCAGTCGGCCAGCAGGTCGGCCTGGCCGGGCTGGCCGAGGTAACCGCAGACCACCGCGCGCGCCACGTCGGTCACGCCGCGTTCATCCAGGCCGCGCAGCAGCCCCTGGAACCAGTCCAGCGGCACCGCGCCGCCGTGCAGGGTCGGATAGTGCGGCGTGTTGCTCAGGATGACGGTGGGCAGCGCGATGGCGCGCAGCCCGGCCTGGCGGAACACCGGCATCGCGGCATTGTTGCCGACGCAGCCATAGACCACCTGCGATTGGATGGAAACGACGTCGACCCGCGCGGTCACGGCGGGCAGCGCTGCGCCGGGCGTCGGGGCAGCGGATATGGCGGTCATACGGCGGGCTCCTGCGGACAGAGACGGATTCGGCCCTATTCTATGCCTGCGTTCACGCCGTGCGGCTGATGAAATAGATCTTCTTGACGAACTGATCCACTTCCCAACGCCCGGTATAGCCCTCCGGCATCACGAAGGCCTCGCCCACGGTCAGTTCGTGCACCGTGCCGTCCGGATCGACCAGGCGCGCCGCGCCTTCGACGATGTAGCCGAACTCGATGTAGCCGGTGGTGTTGGACTGGAAACTGCCGGCGGTGCTTTCCCAAACGCCGGCCTCGGCGCGGCCGCCATTGCCTTCGAACGCGGTCACGGTGCGGAACGCCGCGTCGCCCGAGATCGGCCGCCGGGGCTTGCCGGGCACGGGGTTCTTCATGGGGCCGGCGTCGATGCGGACCAGCCGCGATTGATCATGCTTCACTGCGTTGTCCTTGGAATCAGTGCGCCGCCACCACCAGCACCTCGGCCGCGCCGCGGCTGACCGTGCGCATGCGATGCGGCAGTTCGGAATCGAAATAGAGGGAATCGCCGCTGTCCAGGCGGAACTCGCGTTCGCCAACCTGGACCTCGATGGCGCCCTTGAGCACCAGCAGGAATTCCTCGCCCGGATGCGGGAACACCGCGGTGGCGTCGGGAAACTCGCGCGGCGGATGGACGATGAACGGTTCCATCGCCTTGACCTTGCGGCGCCCGGCCAGCGATTCATAGTGGTATTCGCTACCCAGGCCACGGCGTTGCAGCACTTCGCGGTCGGCCACGCGCACCAGGCTGACGACCTCGTCCTGGGCGGCGCCATCCCCGCCCACCAGTTGCGACACACCCACGCCATAGGCCTCGGCCAGGCGCAGCACGGTGGAAATGGAGGGCTCGCTCAGGCCCCGCTCCAGCTTGGAGAGGTAGCTCTTGGTCAGGCCGGTGCGCTCGCCGAGCTGTTCCAGGGACAGGGACTGCTGGCGGCGCAACGCGCGCAGGCGGTGAGGCAGGTCGATCATGGGCAGGGATATCGCGGTAACGACCGATAAGGATGCCCGAAAGCCGGCCGGCCGTCGAGTCGGCCCGCCCCTGCCCCTTCGCGCGCCGCGACGCGGCGCCCCATGGCCGCGCCGCGCTACGCCTCCAGCAAGTCCGGATGCCGCCGCAGCGCCCGCCGCGCGTAATACGAAAAGCCCACCTGCGAGCGCTTGGGCGTCAGGATCCAGTCGTGCGCCTCGTGCCCCAGCGCCGGCGGAATCGGCTGGATCTTGCCCGCCGCCATCGCCAGCAGTTGCATGCGCGCGGCGCGCTCGAATTGCAGCGCCAGCACGCAGGCCTCTTCCACCGTGCCCGCGGCCACCAGCATGCCGTGGTGCGACAACAGGATGGCGCGCTTGTCGCCCAGCGCCGCCGAGATGATCTCGCCCTCCTCGTTGCCCACCGGCACGCCGGGCCAGTCCTTCAGGAAAGCCACATCGCCATACAGCGGACAATTGTCCATGTGCGAAACCTCCAGCGGCACCTCCAGCATCGACAGCGAGGCAGCGTGCAGCGGGTGCGTGTGGATGATGCAATTTACATCCGGCCGCGCCCGGTAGATCCACGAGTGGAAGCGGTTGGCCGGATTGGGCATGCCGCCGCCTTCCTGCACCCGCAGGTCCTCGTCCACCAGCAGCAGATTGCCGGCCGTGATCTCGTCGAACCCCAGCCCCAGCCGCTGCGTGTAGTAGCGGTTGGGTTCCGGCGCCCGTGCCGTGATCTGGCCCGCCAGGCCCGAATCGTGCCCGCCGTCGAACAGGATGCGGCAGGTCAGCGCGAGGCGCTCGCGCAACGTCCAGTCGGGCGTGTCGAACTGGCGCTGCATCTCGGCCTTGGCCCGCGCGATCAGTTCATCCTTGCCCAGGTGCATCGTATCGGCCATCTTTGACTCCTCGCTATGCCGTTTCCAACAACGGCGTAAAACCCGGCAGGGCGCGCATGCGGGCCAGCCAGGCGTTGATATGGGTGAAGGCGGACAGGTCGTAGCCGCCCTGCTCCGCCATGCTGGTGTAGGGATACAGCGCGATGTCGGCGATGCTGGGCGCCTCGCCCACCAGGAAGGCGCGCCCGGCCAGGTGTGCCTCCATCCACGCCGCCGCGCGCATGCCGGCGCGGCGCCATTCGACCATCGCCGGATCATCCACGCGCGCGGTGCCGCGCAGGTGGATCAGCAGCCGCGGCTGCGCAAAAGCATGCATGTGCTGGGTCTGCTCGAAGCTCAGCCAGCTAGCCACCTGCGCCTGTGCCAGCCGCCCGTCCGGCAGCCATGACGTGCCCCGGCCCAGGTACCACAGGATGGCCTGCGACTCGGCCAGCCACACGCCTTCCGGCGTGCGCAACGCGGGCACCTGGCGCCACGGGTTGATGCGGCCGAAGGCCTCGGTCTCCAGGTCGCCCTGCACGATGTCGAAGGTGCGGCGCGTAAGCGCCAGCCCCATGTAGCCGCAGGCCAGCCGGATCTTCCAGGCATTGCCCGAGCGCAGCGTATCGGCCAGTTCCAGCGGCTGCCCCGCCAGCGGATGGATCGCCATGCTCAATCCATCCTGATGTCGGCGCGCTTGACGATCTCGGCCCACTTCTTCTTTTCGGCCGCGATGAAGCGCTGGTATTCATCTGGCGCGCCCGTGTAGAGCTGCGTGCCCTGCGCCGCCAGGCGCGCCTTCAATTCGGGCGAGGCCAAGGTCTGGCGCAACGCCGCGTTGAGCTTTTCCAGCACCGCCGGCGGCGTGCCGGCGGGCGCGAAAAAGGCATTCCAGGAACTGATCTGCAGCCCCGCGTCGCCGGCCTCGCTCGCGGTCGGCACCTGCGGCGCCGACGGCAGGCGCTGGTCCGCCGCCACCGCCAGGGCCCGCAGCTTGCCCGAGCCCACGTGCGGCATGATCACCGGACTGGCATCCATCACCACGTCCACCTGGCCGCCGATGGCCGCATTGACCGCCTCGCTGCCGCTCTTGAACGGCACGTGCACGATGTCCACGCCCGCCGTCAGCTTCAGCAATTCCAGCCCCAGGTGCGGCGAGCTGGCCGTGCCGGCCGAACCGAAATTCAGCTTGGCCGGATACGCCTTGGCGTACGCCACGAAGTCGGCGAAATTCGCCGCCGGCAGATCGCCGCGCACCGCCAGCAGATAGGGCGAGCCCGACACCAACCCGACCGGCGCGAACTTGTCGGGGTCATAGCTGAGCTTGGCGTAGATCAGCGGATTGACCACCTGCGTGCCCACCGTGCCCATGAAAATCGTATGCCCGTCGGCCGGCGCCGTGGCCGCCACCTGCGCCGCGATCACGCCGCCCGCGCCCGGCCGGTTCTCCACCACCACGCTCTGGCCAAGCGCGTCGCCCATGCCCTTGCCCACCTGGCGCGCGACGATATCGGTAATGCCCCCGGCGCCGAACGGCACCACCAGCCGGATCGGATGATCCGGAAACGCGGCCTGCGCGCCGCTGCTTGCGGCCAGCGCCAGCGCGGCAGCCATGATCATGCGTTTCATAGGTTCCCCTTGTGTCCGCCGCTCAACCGCGGCTATGACACAAAGTGTCCTATAGAGCATTGATTTTCCGCAAGGGAAATGTGATCGGGGAAATCCCTGAGGGACGGGAAATTTGCGCAACAGCCTTAGGCCGCGGACTTTGGCCTCCCCATGCGCGCAGGGAGATGCAGGCAGCTCACGGCGCGCGGCTGTCGGCTGGGAATTGCAAAAGTGGGAAATGTCGTGTTTTGCATTGATGAAACGGAGGCGTTTGCTGCCAGAGGCAGCTTTCGGCCAGGAACGGTCCATGACCCGACTCGACCGCCCCCCCCTTACTGCTTCCCTTCCCCGCCACTCCCATCACTTCAGTTCCGGAAAGTCCACCACGGTGTCATTCGCACGATTGAACACGTTCGTGAACGTGATGACGGCGATGGCCAGAGCGATATCCACGACGGCCTCGTCCGGATAACCCGCCGCGCGCAAGGCCATGAATTGCTCGACGTCGAGGGTGCCTCGGCCTTCTTGAAGGTGCCGGACAAATTGGATCAGCGCATCGCGCTTTGCATCGCCGGTCGGCTGCAGCGCCCTGATGGCGCGCACGGTGTCCACGGGCAGGCCGGATGCCTTGCCCGCCAGGCTGTGTGCAGCGACGCAGTAGTCACAACCGGCAATCGCGCTCACCACCAACTTGATGGTTTCGCGGTCCTGCGCGGACAGGACACCTTGCGCCAGGACCGCGTCGGCGGACAACATCGCCTTAAGTGCGGGCGTATTCAAGGCGCCAATGGCCGCATAGGCATTGGGGACCATGCCCACCGCTTTGCGGATAGCCGCGAAAACGTCGGCGGTTTCGCCGGAGGCGCTGCCGGCGGCGGGAGCGTTGATACGGAAAGTCATTTTCCTGGTTCCTTTCAAAGTAGCTTTACTGGAATACGGACGCGGCGGATCCGCGGATATCGAGAATTCAAGCTCTACGCGCAATGGCGGCGTTCAGGCCCAAGGCGATCAGTTCCGCCATGGCCGCCACGACGCCAATTGCCCAGATGGCTCCGGCATCCAATACGGTTGCCCCCAGGGCGCTGCCGATTGAAAATCCGAAATACATGGTGGAGGTGTTAAGCGCTAGCGCAACGGGCGCTTGCGACGGGACGCCCGCGCCGATAAGCCTTGCCATTTGCGCGGGGAAGAATGACCAGACCGTGAAGCCCCACACAGCCACGGCGATCATGACCAGACCCAACGAAGCTCCCGGTGGCAGCGCCGTCGCAACGGCCAAAGCCAGGAACGACAAAGCCAACAGCATGAGCGACCCGCGCACCACCGTGCCAGCCCCGAAGCGATCGTTGAGAATCCCTCCGGTCAAGACCCCCGCCGCTGCACAAAACCCCCAGAGCGAGACAGACGCGGTGATCTCCAATGGGCCGAAGGACAACACGGCGCTCAGATACTCGGCGATATATGGGTAGGCAGCAAAGGCGCCGACTGACCAGAACAGGCTGACCGCCAGCAGGCGCAACACGGAACGCTGCGCCACCACCGAGACACGCTCGCGAAAACTGGCCACCGCGATGCCCCGCCCCGCGTCACGGTCGATACCAGTCAAAATGCCTGCAACGGCCACCAGGGACATCGCGCCGACCAGCAGAAAGGTTGCCCGCCAGCCGAAGGCGTGGCCGATCAGTCCGCCAAGCGGCAGGCCTAGTGCGATGGCCAATGTCTGCCCCCCGCTAACAATGGCAAGTGCACGCCCCCGCATCGTGGGCGGGACGATGACGCCGGCCAGGCCATTGGCGGCGGGCACATATAGCCCCGCCGCAATGGCCATCAGCACGCGCGCGGCGATCAGCACGGTGAACGACGAAGACAGCGCGGCCACGACATTGCCAATGGCGAACAGGACCATCGCGATCAGCAGCACTTGCTTGCGGGCCATGCGGCCGGTCGCCACGGTGGTCACCGGCGACGACAATGCCAGCACCAGCGTGAACACGATCACCAACAGCGCTATGGTGGGCACGGACAGCGCAAAGTCCTTCGCCATGACCGGCAACAGGGGCGCGATCATGAAGCCTTCGGTGCCAATGGCGAACGTTCCCAAGGCCAGGAATCCCGCCGGCAGCAACACCGTGCGCGAATCGTCGGCAAGCGTTGCGGTCATGACGCAACTCTCCTAAAAATGCAGCCTGTGCGGGCACGAGCCCGCCTGTCAGGCGTCTTAGACGGGGATGGGATTGGCAGCGATTTCCGTGTTGAAGCCGTCAATCAGCGCATGTTCACCGATGCCGGGGTTGTCGCGCAGGGCACGAATCGCCTCAACAAATACTTCAGGTGCATCGGTTGCCAACCCCTTCATCGTTTCGGCGATAAAGGCATCAAGCGGCATGGCGCGAGGATCACCGCTCTTTTTGATCAGATCGGTGTCGACCCACGGAGGCGCGATTTCCTGGACGGACACGCTGGTGCCTTTGAGCATGAAGCGTTGCGACAAGGCATACGAGTGCAGCGCCGCCTTCGAGGCGGAATAGACGGCATTGGTGGCGATCGGCACGTAGGCCAGGACCGAAGTGTTGTGAATGATCGTCGCGCGCGGCTGCGACTTAAGGTGTTCGATCAGCGCGGAGGTCAGCCGGATCGGGCCAAGCAGGTTCGTGTCGAGAATCTGGCGCGACACGGCATCATCGATC
The DNA here is from genome assembly GCF_059761975.1 of Achromobacter sp. 46006. Taxonomy (NCBI): domain Bacteria; kingdom Pseudomonadati; phylum Pseudomonadota; class Betaproteobacteria; order Burkholderiales; family Alcaligenaceae; genus Achromobacter; species Achromobacter sp. 46006. Next base: position 42,688 of record NZ_JCBANN010000032.1, on the reverse strand, counting down.
CAGCCCGACGGATCGTCGAAAGGCATGATCCCCGCATTGTTGATCAGTACATTTAGCGTCGGGTAGTCGCGGATCAGTTGCGCGGCAACGCGGTCGATGTCGGCGGCATCCGAGATGTCCAGGGCGACGCCCTCAATCCCCGGATGGGCGGCGGCCACGTCATCCAGCAGGGCCTGACGGCGCCCGGCGATGATGACCTTGTTACCCAGAGAATGAAACTGCTCGGCAAGCGCGCGGCCAATGCCCGAGGTGCCGCCCGTGATGAAGATTGTGTTGCCCGTCATCTGCATGATTTGTCCTTGTGTTGCGCCTGGATGGCGCCTTCGATGGACGTACTATGCGCGGGTCGGGCGAAGTCTCAAATGCCATAGATCCAGCAAAAACGGACACAGGTGCTACGCAGGCCGCCCCTGGCCGGTCAGGCGGCGTCGCGGTCTTGCATCGACACCAGGCTCCGCTTCACGCTGGCCGGGGGCTGGCCAAGGTTGCGCAGGAAGGCGCGCCGCATTCGGTCACGGTCAGCAAAACCCGTGTCACGCGCCACGATTTCCAAAGGGTGACGGCCGTCTTCCAACATGACTCGCGCAGCCTCCAAGCGCAGCATTTCCACGGCCTTGGCCGGAGACCGCCCGGTTTCTTCGCGAAATACCCGGCTGAACTGACGCGGTGACAGGTTGGCAGCTTCGGCAAGCTCTTCGACAGACAAGGGATTGCGCAGGTTTTCACGAGCGTAGGCCAGCGCGCGCTTTACCCGGTCGGAGCGAGGTTCCAGCGAAAGCATCGCCGAAAATTGCGATTGCCCGCCATGGCGACGATGGTAGACGACAAGCCTACGAGCCAATGACCGGGAAAGCGCAGACCCATGATCTTCCTCGATCAGTGCAAGCGTCAGGTCGATGGCCGACGACATTCCCGCCGACGTCCAGATGTTGCCGTCGCGGACGAAAATGCGGTCCTCTTCGACCCTGACCTTCGGAAAGCGCATCCGAAGCGCCTGTGCATGCGCCCAGTGCGTGGTGGCGGTTCGGCCATCAAGCAAACCGGCGTGCGCCAGCACAAAAGCACCTGTGCATACCCCAGCCACCCGGCGGGCTTGTTCCCCCGCACAGGCGAGATACGCACGCAGCCCAGGCGAAATATCCTGGGGCGCCAATTGGCCGGCAACCATCAGCGTATCCGGGATGACGCCCAGCGGCATCGTTTCGATACCTGCGTTCATCGATGACCTGATCGTACCGCCCTTTTCGGAGAGCACCGTCAACCGATAGCCCATTTCGCCGAGCTCAGTATTGGCGAACTCGAAGGCAGATAGCGCCGCCAAAGCCATAAGCTGGAAGCCATCTTCCAGGATCAAACCAACGTGCCGCATCATGCTTCCCCTTCAGGCAATGGAGGATCAGATTAATCCGGCACGGGGAAGGCATCCACGCTTTCGACCAAAATCAACCCACTTTGTTGCGTTATTTCGACGCGGACAACAACCCTTCGTTATTCCTGTTTGCAGCAATCTCGCAGCAGGGCGTAGAGTCCCGCCACGCCAAAAGCCGCCATACCCAAGCCAACGCTGACGAACAGCCCAGTCTGGGTAGTGGCGATCAGCCCCCCACCCAACGCCACAACCGTGCGCGCCAAAGCGCCTGCCAAAGGTACGGCCATCTTTCCGGTACCTTGCGCGGCACAGTACTGGGTGAAGCCAAGGCCGAAGAAGCCAAAGAAGGGGCCAACCTGGCGCAGATAAACGCTTCCCGTCGCCACACTTTGGGGGTCCGTCAAAAACGCGCCGAGCCATAACTCGGGCCATATCGCAACCACCAGCCCAATAGTCTCGGCAACGGCGAAGCCCAGACAGGCTGCGAGCAAGGCGGCGCGGCGGGCGCGATCGATCCTGCCTGCCGCCGCATTGGTGCCGATCAGGATCGCGGCAGGCCCCCCGATGCCGAAACTGAGCGGCACCAACAAGAATTCCAATCGCGCAGCCGCGCCGTACCCGGCCACGGCCGCCAGACCGTACGCCCCAACGTAGCCGGTAACGATGGCGATGGTGAGATTGGTACTTGTCGCAATGACGGCCGACACGCCGCCGACCTGGAGAATTTCATTGAATAGCCGACGTTGCAACCGCACCGGTCTGGCAGCCGGCTGCAGTACCCCTTGGCCACGCCAAAGATATATCGCGAAAATCAGGCTACCAACGGCGTAATACAAAACCATTGCCAGCGCGCCGCCTGTCACGCCCAGCCCCTGAAAGCCTGCCGCACCAAAGATCAGCAGCCACGATACCGGTATCAGCATGACGCCGCCGCCGCACACCACCCGCATCGGCAAGCGCACATTGCCACTGCCCCGGATGACTGCCAGAAGCGCATTGAACAGCCATATCAACGGGGCGCCGCCAAAGACGACGGCGGCATAGCGGTCTGCATGCCGAAGCGCTTCGCCGCTAGCCCCCATGGCACTGAAAGCCTCGGAGCCAAAAGCCAAGACGAGCCCTGCGGTGACAAGCCCAAACGCCACCGCAATGGCGACGGCATGCCAGACCAGCGCGTTGGCTTGCATGCGGTCATTGCGCCCCAGCGCCCGCGCAACCGCGCCGAGCATTCCCCCACCCACCGCGCCGGTCGCAAGCGCCGTCGTCAACGCCAGCAATGGAAACACAACCGACACGCCAGCAAGTACCTCTTCACCGAGCTGGGAAAGAAACCACACCTCCATCAACCCAACAAACGTTTGGCTGAGCATCACCATCAGTGTCGGGCCGGCAAGCGACAGCATCACGGGCAAGATCGGCGCGGTCAGCAGGCGCTCGGTCTGGACGTCACGGCTGCGGGAATCGGTCTGCGCGGTCATTACGGCACTCGAAGACGGTTCTGGGCGAGCGCAGAATAGGCCAATGTCGCGTTAGCGGGAATGTCGAATACACGGCAATTCCAGCCATGCTTATTGTCAGATGCGAAACAATGGTGTCGGGCTGAACTAACCCGCCCACATCTGACTCATGCGCCCACGCCCCGAAGCGTCTTCAGTTTCAAGCCATGTACAGTAACAGCTTGCCTTCGGCAATCCAATGGCCATTGGAACTAGTCATTTTCCGGATGAGCCACACGCCTGCGGCGCACGCCCCGGGGGAGCCCCCCGGGGCGGCCAAGGGCAGGCTTGCGCGCAGGAACGCGCGACGTTGATTGGACTTCATGTTGTCTCCAGCCAGGGATGTAGAGTTCATCCGCAGCGCACACCGCGCTCTCAAGGTTGCGGGTGCCGACTGCGAATGGCGCGGACGTTCTGTCGCGTCCTCGCAAGCACTCTATCTTTGCGGCTTCAAGGCGGTCCAATATCGATTTCGACCAACAGTTATATGTCCGGCTAAGCCATGTTGCGCAGATCGGCGCGCTGATCGATGCGCCAAAGATCCGCCAGCTTTTCCTTTGCCGCCGCGGCCCCCAGGCATGGGGTTGCAAGCTCGAGGAACTTTGACTCGAGCTCGGCGTCGCTGAGCGGATCTTCCGGATCGCCCTTGCGGTTCGCCTGGAAGTGCACCCGCCGTTCTCCGGAGGTGAGTCCAATCTCGATCCGAGCGGAACGATTCGCCGGAAACGCGGCGTCGATATCGGGGTCCGCATGCACGTCGATACGGTCGATCAGCGCGCCGAGCACAGGGTCGTGGACACGTTCATCGTCATAGGCGTTCAAGCGGACGCTGCCGTGAACCAAGGCGTGCGCCACGACATAGCGCAGGCTGAAGCGTGCTTCGTTGGAGCTTGCGGGCTTGCCATAGCAAGCGATGTCCAACGCGGGACGATAGGTGTAGACATGGATCCGGCTGGCGTCCCGAATGTTGAAGTCCGCGCCCTCGCGCAGCGCGAGCGCGGCATCGATGGCCGCGAATGTATGGCCGCAACCCACATGATTCTTGAATGTCAGCCGAGTAATGTGAAAGTCCTTGCCCAAGGTGTCACCCACGCCATCCCAGGAGGGACCATCGCTCATGGCCTGGCCCAGCCCCCCTTTTCCGTCCAGCATGTCCCAAGCCCCCGTCAGCCCCCGCCATGCGGCCTTCGAGGCGAGCACGCCGGCTTCTGCCGCCCGCGCAGCATGCAGGGGTTTTGACATGGAGTCGGTGCGAAAGGCTTGCTGCAAACCGGCCGAAAAGGTGGCGGCGGTGCCAAGGGCATGGGCAAATTGCGCTTGGTTCAAACCATAGGCGGAACCGGCCGCAGCGGCCGCGCCAAACGCGCCCACCGTACCGGTGCTATGCCAGTACTGATAATGCGCACGGCCCAGCACCAAGCCGATGCGGGTGGACACTTCGTAGCCCGTGACGATGGCCTGCAAAAGCCGCTCCCCGCTCAGACCCTGTTCCTGGCAGGCCGCTAGCGCCGCGGCGATGGTTGCGGCCCCAGGGTGGTACATCGCGTCCCGATAGCTGTCGTCCAGTTCGGCGGCATGCGCGGCCGCCCCGTTGACAAGGGCAGCCGAGCGCGCCGTCGCCTGGCCCCCCGCAACCAGATCGGCCGCGTCGCAGGCGGGCTCGTCCAGCAGCAACGAACGCAGTATTCCCACCGCGGGGTCGGATGCGCCGGGATAGGCCGCGGCATACCAGTCGATCAGGGCGCGCTTGGCGTGTCGGCAGACCTCCGCGGGCAGAGGCTCCTGTTGAATCTTGTCGGCAAATGCGCTCAGGACTTCTATGGCATGCATGCGGCAGCTTCCACGTGACTTTCGGTTTTCCCAAAGGTGTCTGGCTATCTAGCCAGCCCCGCCGAGTCTAGGCCCGCCAGCGAAGCCGCCGCAACGAGGAAATTCCATCTAATGGAATTAGGTATTAGCCGATGCGACAAGCGCGGGAGACAGGCGCTAGCGCTTGCCGCCCAACAGACTCAGAACGTGAGGCAGGAGTGGCAAGGTATTGGCCGGATTCCACACTGCCGAGTACTCCGCTTCGACTTCCAAGCCATCGATGTCCTTGAACACCACGCCCGGGACACCCGCGCGGGCGAATGAGCGCGGCACGAGCGATACGCCGCGCCCCATGGCAACCAGGCTCACGACCGACACGAAGTGCTTGGCGTAGTGCAGGATCCTCGGGCTGAACCCGGACTGCATGCAGGCGGCGATCGTCAGGTCATGAAAACTTGGTCCGCTCTGCCGGGGAATTGCGACGAAGGCGTCTTCGGCCAACTCTTGCAGTTTGACGCGCCGGCGCCGAGCCAGCCGGTGCCCTTCGTCCAGCGCGATCACCAGGCCCACGCGTCCCACCGGTATCGACTTCATGTCGCCCACGCCCTGAGAAACCTGGGCAAAGCCGATATCGATGCGGTCCTGCTCCAAGGCTTGAAGCTGCTCCGAAGATCCCATTTCCTCCCACACGCTTTCCAGGCCGGGCAGATCGCGCTCCAAGCCCAGCACCACTTCCCGGATATCCATGAACAGCACCGCCGCCACGAAGCCTATGCGCAGCCGGCCCGCATCGCCCCGCTCGGCGCGCTGCACCGTGCGAATGGAAAGCTCGGTCTGCGCCAGCAGCCTGCGCGCCTCCTGCACCAGCGCCGTGCCGGCCACCGTCAGCTTGACGCTGCGCTTGTTGCGGTCAAAGAGGGTGACGCCAAGCCGTTCTTCCAATTGCTGGATCGCCTTGGTCAACGGCGGCTGGGAGATGAACAGGCGCGCGGCGGCGCGCCCGTAGTGGAGTTCTTCGGCAAGCGCAAGAAACATGCGCATCGACTTCAAATCCATGGCGCGGAACGTCAGATATGGGAAAGCGTGGATGGGACAGCCGGATGCGGTAATTCCGAAAAGGAATTACTGACATCCGAAAAACGTATTGGACGGCTATTACACAGAATAAGCAGAATCGCCCCCTAGAACAAGATTCATATCGGAGACTTTCATGCGCAGCCCCTATTTTCGATGGTTTGCCGCGGTCGGCGCTTGCGTGCTGGCCGCGGTCAGCGGGGCGGCGCAAGCCGACTATCCCGACCGTCCCATCCGCCTGATCGTGACGTTCGTCCCGGGCGGCGGCGCCGACCTGCTGGCAAGATACCTGGGCCAGGCCCTGACGGCAGAGCTCAAGCAGACGGTCGTAGTAGAGAACCGGCCTGGCGCCGGCGGCATGATCGGCGTGGAGGCAGGCCGCAACGCGCCTGCGGACGGCTACACGCTGACCCTGATTTCCTCCAGCTACACGGTCAACCCCAGCCTGTACCGGATGACCTTCGACCCGGTCGCCGACATCACGCCGATCGTCCAGGTGTCGCGCGGCCCCTTGCTGGTGGTGGCCAACCCGGGCTTCGCCCCCAATACCGTGCCCGAGCTGATCGACTACGCCAAGAAGCATCCCGGCGCCGTCAACTACGCATCGTCCGGCCAGGGCAGCGTCATCCATCTGGCCAATGAAATGTTCAACCGCAAGGCGGGCGTCCAGATGACGCACATCCCGTACAAGGGCGGCGGCAATGCGCAAAATGATTTGATGGCCGGTCAGGTGCAACTCTATTTCGCGGCCACCGCCAGCGCGCTGCCGCACGTCGCCGCCGGCAAGATGAAGGCGCTGGCCGTCACCACCGCAAGCCGCATTGCGGCCTTGCCCAATGTGCCGACGATTGCCGAGTCCGGCCTGCCTGGCTATGACGCCACGCTCTGGTACGGGCTGATCGGTCCCAAAAACCTGCCCGCCCCCATCGTTGAAAAGCTCAATGCCGCCGTCAATCGCGCATTGCTGACGCCTGAAGCGCGGGAAAAGCTGTTGGCCGATGGCGCCGAACCGGCAGGCGGCACGCCCGCCGAATTCACCACCACGATCCGCAACGAGATTGCCCAATGGGGCAAGGTGGTTCAGGACCTGGGCATCAAGCCCGAATAATCCAGGAGCAAGCATGGCACGCGTCAGCCCCCCGCAGGTTCAGCACATGTCCGCGGAACAGAAACGCATTTACGACATCATCGCCTCGGGCCCGCGCGGCCGCGTGCGCGGCCCGCTGGCGGTGTGGCTGCACCGGCCATCGATGGCCGAGCCCGCGCAGGCGCTGGGCCAGTTCTGCCGCTACGACAGCTCCCTGCCGCCTCGCCTGTCCGAACTCGGCATTCTCGTGCTCGCGCGCTGGTGGGGCTCGGAATTCGAATGGTGGGCGCATAAGGCTATCGCGCTCAAGGCGGGGGTTTCAGAGGCGGTCATCGACGCGTTGCGCGATGACCGGCCCATCCCGTTCGCAGAACCCGACGAGGCATTGGTCCATGAGTTCCTGACGCAACTGCATGAGACTCGCCGCGTGTCCGATGACGTCTATGCACGCGCCGAAGCCATGTTTGGCCAGCACGGCGTCATCGACCTGGTGGCGCTGGCCGGCTACTACACCCTGATTTCGATGACGCTGAATGTCTTCCAGATAGACCCGCCCGAGGGCGAGCCACACGAGCTGAAAGCCGCCGACAGCGTCACTCCTTAACACTGCATGTCATCAATGGATAGAGCGAAGATCATGAGCAAGAGGCTGGAAGGAAAAGTTGCGATCGTCACGGGTGCGGGCTGCGTCGGCCCCGGTTGGGGCAACGGACGCGCGGTGGCGGTGCGTTTTGCGCAGGAAGGCGCCAAGGTGTTCGCGGTGGACAAAAGCGCGGAAGCCATGGCGGAAACGTTGCTGCGAGCCAAGGATGCAGGCGGAGACATCACCGCCTGGACGGGTGACGCAACGGTCGGCGCCGACGTCCGGGCCATGGCGCAGGCATGCGTCGAACGCTATGGCCGCGTCGACATCCTGGTCAACAACGTCGGCGGGTCGCGCCGCGGCGGGCCGGTAGACCTGTCCGAAGCGGACTGGGATGCGCAGATGGACTTCAACCTGAAGAGCGTGTTCCTGGCCTGCAAACACGTCATCCCCATCATGCAAGGCCAAGGCGGCGGGGCCATCGTGAACACCGCGTCCACGTCCGGCATCCGCTGGACGGGAGCGGCGCAGGTTGGCTACGCCGCCGCCAAGGCCGGCATCATCCAACTGTCTCGGGTCGTCGCCGTCGAATACGCCAAGCACAACATCCGCGTGAACACCGTCGTTCCCGGCCAGATGCACACCCCCATGGTCGAAGCGCGGCTGGCCGGACAGCGCGCGGGCGGCAACGTGGACGCCCTGCTGGCCGAGCGCCAGGCCCGCATTCCCCTGGGCTTCATGGGAGACGGCACCGACACCGCGAACGCGGCGCTGTTCCTGGCATCGGACGAAGCCCGGTTCGTTACGGGCACCGAGATCATCGTCGACGGCGGCATGAGCGTGCGCTGCGACTGACTTCACCCACTGAAAAGAGAGAGGCGCGCAAAGCGCCTCCCAGGAGACATCATGAATGATTCAACGCGGCGCTTCTCGTTCAAGCGCAGGCATGTCCTGAACACCCTGGCCTGCGCGGCGCTGGTGGCGTTCGGCGGTACACCCGCGCTGGCGGGCGCCTATCCCGAAAAGCCTGTCCGGTTGATCGTCGCCTTCTCGCCGGGCGGCCCCACGGACGTGCTGGCGCGCCTGGTCGCCAAGCGCCTGGGCGACGAGCTGGGCCAGCAGGTCGTGGTCGAGAACAAGCCCGGCGCGGGCGGCAACATCGCCGCCGAAATGGTTGCCAATGCGCCCGCCGATGGCTACACGTTGCTCTACAACAGTTCGTCCATTGCGATATCGCCCGCACTGTTCGCCAACGAGAAGCTCGACCCGGGGAAGATCTTCACCCCCGTCGCCTCCGTGGCGAACGTGCCCCTGGTGCTGATCGTCAACCCCGAAGTCCGCGCCAGCACGGCGGTCGAATTCGTCAAGTTGCTCAAGGAAAAGCCCGGCACGCTGAACATGGGGTCGTCCGGTAATGGCACTATCGACCATCTGACCAGCATTCTTTTCGCCCGCCAGACCGCAACCGACTTCGCCCACGTGCCTTACAAGGGCAATGCCGCGGCGCTTCCCGACCTGTTATCGGGCCGCATCGACTTCATGATGTCCGGCAGCCTGAATGCTTTCCTGCCCTACGTGAAGGAAGGCAAGTTGAAGGCGCTGGCCGTCACGACGGCAAAGCGGGTATCGGTACTGCCGGCGGTTCCCACCCTGGCCGAGACCGTCGCCCCCGGCTTCGACTCCGGCACCTGGCAAGGCATTGTTGGCCCCGCCGGCATGCCCGCCGATGTGACCGCCAGGCTGAACCAGGCCGTCAACGACGCCATCAAGGACCCCACCCTCAAGGCCAGCCTGGATGCCCAGGGCGCCGAAGTCACACCCGGCACGCCCGCCCGGTATGGCGACTTGATCAGGTCGGAATACCGGCGCTGGAGCGCCATCATCAAAGAGACCGGTGCCACCTCAAACTGAATCGAGCCCACCCATGCCCATGGCCCGTGAACGCTGGGATTGCCATACGCATATCTTCGGCCCCTGGAACGAATACCCGCTTGCCGAGCAGCCCACCTATGTCCCCGACGAAGCCCCCTTCCAGGCGCTGAAAGCCTTGCATGCCAAGGCCGGCATCACGCGCGGCGTCATCGTCCAGGCCACCCCTTATGGCGACGACCACCGCGCTCTGCTGGCCGCGCTGTCAGCCAGCCAGGGCGCGTATCGCGGCATTGCCGTCATTACGGAAAACACGCCCGAGGAAAGCTTGTCGCAAATGCACCAGCACGGCGTGCGCGGCATTCGCCTGGGGATGATGAAGCACTTGGCCGGCAAGCCGGACGTCTCGCGAATGGGCGAGCTGCTCGCGCGTATCAAGCCTTATGGCTGGCATGCGTTGGTGCATGCGGAGCTGGACGATGTACTTGCGACCGTGCCTGCCCTGCTTCGGTATGACGTCCCGCTCATCATCGACCACATGGCCCGCGCGCCCGTGGCGCGCCCGCATGAATGGCAGCCGCTGCTGGACCTGCTGCATCATCCCAGCCTCTGGATCAAGGTCTCGGGAGCCGACCGCGTAACGCAGGGCGCGAACGGCTTCCAGGCCGCGCTCCCGCTGATGTCGGCGCTGATCCAGGGCGCGCCCAGCCGGGCCCTCTGGGGCAGTGATTGGCCGCACGTCAACATCCGCTACCCCCAGCCGCGCTTGCCCGACCTGCTCGCGCTGTTGCCGCGCGCCTGCGGCGACGATGCGGCCACGCTTGATGCCGTGCTGCACCACAACCCCCGCCGGCTGTACTCCTAGGCCCATCTTTTTCTTCTTGCGGAGGCCCTATGTGGGAACCCTCTCAGCGCTACCCCGACCCAGCCATTCGAACGCTGGCGCCCCAGTTTGAGAAATACCATCTGCTGTCCGCCGCCGTGGAACGCCTGGCGACGGGCTGCCGCTGGGCCGAAGGCCCTGTATGGTTTGGCGATGGCCGCTATCTGCTGTGGAGCGATGTGCCGAACGACCGCATCCTGCGCTGGGACGAGGTCAGTAACTCGGTCCACGCATTCCGCACACCGTCCAACCATGCCAACGGCAACACGCGCGACCGCCAAGGCCGGCTGGTCACATGCGAGCACCGCAGCCGCCGCGTGACCCGCACCGAGCACGATGGACGCATCACCGTGCTGGCCGACAGCCACGCGGGCCGGCGGCTCAACTCACCGAACGATGTCGTGGTCAAGTCAGATGGCTCCATCTGGTTCACCGACCCGCCCTTCGGCATCGTCGGCTACTACCAGGGCGAACCGGCACGCCAGGAACTGCCCGCGAACATCTATCGGATCGACGGCGTGTCAGGAGAGCTCACCGTTGTCGCCGAGGGAGTGAACGGCCCCAACGGGCTGGCGTTCTCGCCCGATGAAAAGTTGCTGTATGTCATAGAGTCGCGCGCGCGTCCGCGCAACATCCTGGTGTTCCAGGTTCAGGACGACGGCGCCTCGTTGTCGCGGCCGGAAGTGCTGCTGAACGCCGGTTCCGGAACGCCCGACGGCTTTCGCGTCGATGTCGACGGCAACCTTTGGTGCGGTTGGGGAATGGGCACCGAAGAACTCGACGGCGTGCGCATCTTCTCGCCCGAGGGCGAAGCCATCGGCCACATCGCCCTGCCCGAACGCTGCGCCAATCTGTGCTTTGGCGGCACGCACCGCAATCGCCTGTTCATGGCGTCATGCACATCCATTTACTCGCTATATGTCAACACCCAAGGAGCGCACGGCGGTTGAACCGGCGGCCGCAAGGAGACCAATCACCATGAAACATAGAATTCTCGACACCATTCTGGGCGGCGCCCTGGCGGCCGCATTCGCGCTTTCCAGCGTCAGCATCGCCGCGCAGCCTACGCGCCTGGTAGTGGCTTTCCCCCCCGGCGGTCCGGCCGATTCCCTGGCGCGCATTCTGGCCAAGGAGCTTGAAGCAGAACTCAAAACCGCCGTCATCGTTGAAAACAAGCCGGGGGCAAACGGAGCCATCGCCGCCAACTATGTGATGCGCAGCCCCGCGGATGGCAGCGTGCTGTTCCTGAGTTCGGCGGGCGCCATCGCGATCAACCCGTCTTTGTATCCCAGCTTGTCCTACAAGCCCGCCGAAGACTTCACGCCGATCGCGCTGGTGGTGCATACGCCCGAAGTGCTGGTGGTGTCTCCCAGGACTCCGATCAAGACCGCCTCGGACTATGTCGCCGCCGCGGCCAAACGCAGCGAACCCGCTACCCTGGCTTCGTCGGGCGTGGGCAGCATGCCTCACATGACCATCGAGCTATTCAAGAACCAGACGAAGGTCGACTTCCTGCATGTCGCCTACAAGGGCGCCGCGCCGGCCATCGCCGACACCATCGGCGGTCACGTCGAGGCATTTTTCGGAGACGTTTCGGGCCTGATGCCATTCATCAAGGATGGACAGCTCGTGGCGCTTGGCGTCGCGGCGCCCGCGCGGCTGAAATCCCTGCCCGACGTGCCCACGCTGGCGGAGCAGGGCATCCCGAACGTGGAAGCGAGCAACTGGTACGGCGTGTTTGCGCCCAAGGGCGTTTCGGCCGATGTCGTGGCCAGGCTGAACGGCGCCGTGCGCAGCAGCCTGAAGGCCAACGCGCTGATCGCCAACCTGGCCAGCCTGGGAGTGGAACCCAGCTCCTCGTCGCCCGAAGAATTCCGCGATCTGGTGCAAAAAGACACCGCCAAATGGGCGGCGGTCATCAAGGCAGGCAACGTCAAAGCCGAATAAGGCCATCCCGCAAGCCAACATGCAGCGCGCCCCGATCGGGGCGCGCTTTGTATTGCGGCGATAGGCCGGGCCTTCAAGGGTTGTCGGTAATTCCCGCGTCCTTGATGATCTTGCTCCAGCGGGCTTCTTCCTGCTTCACGTATTCCCCCAGCGCGTCGGGCGTTCCCACCGTGGCGACCAGGCCTTCCAGCTCCAGCGCCTTTTTGAATTCGGGTTCGTTCGACGCCTTCTTGATTGCCGTGTTCAACTGGTCGATGACCGCCTTGGGGGTGCCTTGCGGCACGAACACGCCGTACCAGCTATCGACGAAGTACCCCGGCTCGCCGGATTCCGCCACCGTGGGAACGCCCGGATAGGCGGGCGAGCGATCCTTGGTCGTCACCGCCAATGCGCGCAATTGCCCACTCTTTACGTGGCCGCTGACGCTGGCCGAGGTGGAGAAGATCATGTCGATCTGCCCGCCCATCAGGTCATTGATCCCGGGGCCCGCGCCCTTGTACGGTACAAGCAGGATGTCGATCTTGCCCAGGCTCTTGAACAATTCCCCCGCCAAGTGCGCAGACGTGCCATTGCCGTACGATCCGAACGTCAACTTGCCCGGATTGGCCCGCGCATACGTGAGAATATCCTGCACGCTCTTGAAGCGGGATTTGGGTGACACCACCAATACGTTGGGAGACTTCCCGATCATCGCCACCGGCGCAAACGCCTTGTCCGTGTCATAGGGCAGCTTCTTGTGTATGGCCGGGTTGACCGCGTGTGCAAAGGTCGACATCAACATGGTGTAGCCGTCGGCCGGGCTCTTTGCGACGTTCTCGGTGCCGATGATCGTGCTGCCGCCCGGACGATTCTCAACCACCACCGACTGGCCCAATTCCTCCGTCAGTCCCTTGGCCAATTGACGCGCGACAATATCGGTACCGCCGCCGGGGGTGAACGGCACCACGATCCGCAATGGGCGATCCGGGAAGGCAGCCCATGCCTGTGGCGCGGCCAGCACCCCCGCCGTCAACAGGATGGCGCCAAACGCCTTGATGCGTCGCGTCGTGACCTGGCTATTTTTCATGATTTGTCTCCTGATATTTCCTGCGCCTGTCTGAGTGCGGCGCATGAGAAAAGTGTAGGAGCGGCAAACTCGTATGCCACCCCACGAATTCCACCTGTTGGAACTAGGCTGGCGTACCCCGCAAGACGGCGATGCCGTCGGCCGCGCACACCCCCTGCCCCAAAGGCCGGACAAACAGCGGATTGATCTCGGCTTCCAGCAACTGATCCCGCAAAGCCTCGGCCATGCGCGAGAACGCCAGCACGGCCTGGACAAGCGCGGGCACGTCCGCGCGCCCCCGTCCGCGATATCCATCCAGCAGAGGCCACGTCTTCAGGCGCCGCAAGGCCGCTTCGACCTGATCCGCCCCCAACGCCGAACCATCCTCCGGCAACAGCAGCAAGGTCGTGTCGCGGACCAGTTCGGCCACCACGCCGCCCATGCCCAACAGAATGGCCGTGCCCAATGGATCCCTGTACAAGCCGACGATCACCTCCGCCGCGCCGGACACCATTTCCTGGACCAGATATGCCTCGGGCCCACTACCGGTATGCCGCCGCACATCGGCTGCCATTTGCCGCAGCCGCTGGGCGACATCCTGCGGGGCGATATTGACGGCAACGCCGCCGACATCGCTTTTGTGCGTGATTTCGCCGGACAAGAGCTTAAGCACCACGCGCGGCCCCAGCTTCCGGGCCGCCTCGATCGCCTCGGCTTCGGTGCGCACCGTGATCTCCCTGACGCCCGGGATGCCAAAGCGCGCGAACAACGCCTTGGCCCGGGCTTCGTCGAGCGAACCGTGTTCTTCGCAGATCATCGGCGCCCGCGCCGCGGTTCGCGGATGCTCCGCCACCGCATCCATGCCGCGCGCGTGCACTTGCCACATCGCCGACAAGGCCGCGCTGACGCTCTCCGGCGCGTGGAACGCGGGGATGCCGTAGCGGCTGAGCATCTCCGCCGCGTCGGGGGCATGCGGGCTGATATAGGCCAACAGGGGCTTGCCGCTCAACGCGAGCGAGTCCCTGAGCGCGTTGGCCATCAGTTCCGGCTGTGCCACGGCGGATGAGCCCACGATCACGACGAGCGCATCGTAATCACCGCTCTGCAGCACGATGCGGATTGCGCTGCGCAGCAGGTCCGGCTGCAAGCCGGCCAGGGTCACGTCGATCGGATTCCGGTCCAAGGCCGCGTGGTCGCCCTTTTGCAGCGCTCGCAGCGCTTCGCCCGTGCGGGCATCCGGGGCAGGCAGCGAGAAGCCCGCGACGCCCAGGCAGTCCGCGACCAGCGTGCCCGCCCCGCCCGTCGATGTCAGGATCGCCACCCGGCGGCCGCCGAGCTTGCGTTCGCTGGCCAAGGCGGCCGGAATATCCAGCAGATCCGAGAACGTCTGCGCGCGAATGATGCCGACCGCCTCGAACAGGGCGTCATACATGCCGTCAGCGCCCGCCAACGCTCCTGTATGCGACGCGGCGGCTTGCGCCCCGGACTCCGACCGTCCGATCTTGAAGGCCACGATAGGTTTGCCAGCGAGCGCGGCCTTGCGAGCGGCCGCGCGGAATGTCCTGGGGTTGCGGATGGTCTCCACATACAGCGCGATCACGCGCGTCGCGGGATCGTCCGCCAACGCCTCAACGAAGTCCGCCAGGTCCAGGTCGACCTCGTTGCTGGTGGAGATCAGCTTGGAAAAGCCGATGCCGCGCGCCGCGGCGCGCGACAGCAACGCGCCCAGGATGCCGCCGCTCTGCGACACCAACCCGATCGCGCCGCTGTGCAGTTGATCCACCGCCAGCGCGCCGCTGGCGGACAAGGTGATGCGATCGGTCAGGTTGACCAGCCCGATCGTGTTCGGCCCGAGGATCCGCATGCTGCCCGCCGCTTCGCGCAACTCGCGCTGACGCCGAGCGCCGTCTTCGCCCGTCTCGGAATAGCCGCTGGCCAGTACGATGGCCGCGCCCGTGCCAATGGCGGCCAGATCACGGATGGCCTGTTGGGTACGATCGGCCCCAAGCAGCACGATCGCCACGTCCGGCGCCTCAGGCAAGGATCGCACGTCGGGATAGCAACGCAAGCCGTCAATCTCGGAAACCTTGGGGTTGACAGGGTAGACCCGGCCCTGGAATCCATGCTTGCGCAAGTAACCCACCGGCCGGCCCGACGTCTTGGCCGGATCGGCGGAGGCCCCCACGACGGCCACGCTTTCGGGTTGCAGCAACCTCGCAAGACTGCTCATTTTGCGTCTCCCTTGGCCCCGGCCGTCCTGGCCTGGGCCATATTCGCCAGAAACGCGGTCACGGAGTCGCGATGCTCGGTGCTGGTGTAGCAGATTCCCTGGGCCTGGCTACCCATCGCGAACACCTGGTCCGCGGTCAGTTCGGAACTCTGATCCAGAATCGACTTGCTCAGGGCCAGCGCGGTGGCGGACCCTTGCGCCAGTTCCGCGGCCCACGCCTGCGCCGCCCGCAGTTCGTCGCCGGCAGGGACCAGGCGGTCGGCGATGCCCAGCGTGAGCGCTTCATCGGCCGCGACCTTGCGGCCGGAGTAGATCAGATCCTTGGCGCGCGCAAGACCGACCCGGCGCGGCAGGAAGTACATGCCGCCGCCGTCCGGGATCAACCCCCGGGCGATGTAGCTCCAGGTGAAGGTCGCGCTCTCGGACGCGACGATGAAATCGCAGCTCAGTGCGGTGTCCGCGCCCAGTCCGGCGGCCGCGCCATTGACTGCCGCAATCGTCGGCTTCGGCATGCGGAACAACAGGCTGACCGCATGGTGCACGCGTTGTTGGCGGGACCAACCATTGAACGCCACCTCGCCCGAGGGCGCATCCATGCGGCGCTGCATGCCCGAGATATCCCCGCCCGCGCAAAACCCCTTCCCTGCGCCGGTCAGCACCAGCGCCTTGATGGCACGATCCTGGGAAACGGATTCCAGTGCATGGATCAGCTCGGCACGCATCGGGTCGCTGATCGCGTTGCGCTTCTCCGGGCGATTCAACGTCAGCGTTGCCACGCCCTGATCCGTTTGAAGTTTGATGAATTCATAGTCCGCCATCTCTAAGCTCCGTCGTATCTGAAGTCCAGCGGCTCCTGTAGCAGGGTTTTTCTTAGCTGGCACTCACGACACGGTAGGCGTTACAGTGGCAAAAAACACTGCCCTATTTCCACAGAATGGAATTACATGCCACCCTCTGCGAAGCCCGCGCCCAGCCCTGACGCCCGTCACCGGTTCGATGGCGTCAGCCAAAACCGATCGCTGGAACGCGGTCTGGAGATATTGCGCGCGTTTCGCCCCGGCACCGATTTGCTGGGCAATGGCGAACTGGCGGAACGCACGCAGTTGTCGGCGGCGACGGTCAGCCGGCTTACGCAGACATTGGTGACCAGCGGTTTCCTGGAGCATGATCGCGCCGCGCGCGCGTACCGGCTTGCGGTGCCTGTGTTGAGCCTTGGGCACGCGATGCGCAGCGCCTCGCCGGTGCTCAAGGCGGCCACACCGCTGATGCAGGCCTTGTCTTTCAAGCTCAAGGTCAACGTCGGGCTGGCCGCGCCCGACCGCGCCGAGATGATCTATCTGGAGTCCTTCCGGTACAACCGCAAGGCTTCCTTGCGCACCATCGTCGCGGGGCAACGTGTCCCGATTGAACTGACATCGCTGGGACGTGCCTACCTGGCCACGTTGAACGCGGCGGTCCGCGATGCGCTGATAGGCACGATCAAGCGCGGTTACCGTAGCGCCACCTGGAAGCCCATCGGGCTCGGCATCGACAGCGCAATCGCCACGGTCCTGGCCCACGATTATTGCGTCGCTTCCTGGCAGCCCGGCGTAGTCGCGTTGTCCACGCCGCTGATCCTTCCTGGCGGGCGCACCTTGGCGCTGAATCTCAGCCTGGCAACCGACGAGCCTTCCGCGCCGACCGCCCGACGATATGCGGACGATCTGTTGGCGTTGAAGGACCGAATCATCCAGCAGATCGCCCGGCGCGAAGATATCCGCTGAGCCACGATCCCAACCCGCGGCGTTCAACGAGGGACGCCTTATTGGTTCTTTCAGCGCGTCCGAACTGAGCGGGAAAAATGGAGCAACTCGAGCGCCGTCGACAGCAACGCGCCGTCCCTCCCGTGCGGGACATGAGCGGGTGGTGCACAGGCGCTTGACAATCCTTGACTGTTGAATCCTGGCGATACATTGCGACACACTGTACTCTTTGGACACAGATTGTGTCGGTCGGGCATGCCACGCACCCAAGCGCGCGAAGGACTTGCCCTATACGGCCCAGCGGCGGGGCCGCAACCGCACGGTTGCGAGTCAGGCGCCAGCCGAATCCGGACATTGCCGTGCCGCATTCGGTGTACCAAAGGGCAGGCAAGCATACCGTGTGCAAGCGTGAAACCCGGGCATGGCCTGGGCAAATACCTATGAAAACCCCGTGGCGCATGCCGTAGCCATCGCGTGTGGTCCACATCAACTTTGGGAGGCATGTCGTGGTCAACAAGAGTTGCAATCATGCGGGACTGGCGAAGTGGATGATCCTGGCCGCATCCGCGGCCAGCTTGCCAAATCCGGCCTGTGCCCAGTCAGTCTCCAGCACCGGACAGGTGCTGCCCGGGCCGGTCGTATCGCCAGACTGGACGGTAGGGGGAGATCTGACCGTCGGAGACTCCGCCGCTGGCACGTTGACCATCAGCGATGGCGGATCGGTGCGCAACGACTGGGCTTTCATCGGCAATCTCAATGGCGGCGCGGGCACGCTGACCGTGACAGGCCGTGACGGCAGCGGGACGGCGTCCAACTGGACCAGCCTGGGCCCCGTCTATATCGGGGTCGATGCGGGCAGCACCGGCACACTGCGGCTGTTGAACGGCGGCGTGGCGCAAAGCGCATCGGCCGCCATCGGCTCGAATGCCGGCAGCGTCGGGTTGGTCTCCGTGTCCGGGCCGGGGTCCACCTGGAACCTCACCACGACCAGCGCGTTCGAGATCGGCACGGGCGGCGAAGGGACACTGCAGATCGACAATGGCGGCGCCGTGCATAGCGGCCAGGCGATCATCGGCTGGAACGCCGGCGGCGAAGGCCACGTTACCGTATCGGGCCCCGGCTCGGTCTGGGACCCCTTGAACAATATCTACGTCGGCCTGGACGGAACCGGGGAACTGCTGGTCCGGGATGGCGCCAGCGTCAGCACCGAGGGATCGACCCAGCCCGGCGCCGCGGCAACGGTCTACATCGGCAGGGGTGTGACCGGCGTCGGCACGGTCACCGTGTCGAGCGCGACCGGCGACACCTCGACACTCTCGGCCACCGACCGCATCGAGATCGGCTCGGCGGGCACGGGAACGCTCACGATCGACAAGGGCGGGCTGGCCATCGCGGCCAGCGATACCTGGGTGGCTATCGACAGCACCGCCACCGGCACGCTGAACCTGAACGGCGATGCCAGCGGCCGGGGCGTGCTGGAGACCGGCTCGCTCGTCAAAGGCGCCGGCAACGTCACCGTCAATCTGGACGGCGGCATCCTGCGCGCCAACCGGGACGAGGGCAATTTCCTGAGGGGCTTCGCCACGCAGTCGGTGGGCGGCGGCGGCGCCTGGTTCGATACCAACGGCCACGAGGTGGGCGTGGTTACCGCATTCTCGGGCACGTCCAGCTTCAACAAGCTTGGCGCCGGCATACTGACCTTGTCGGGCGACAGCGCGGCGTTCACCGGCAACGCCAACGTACGGGCCGGCACGCTGCAGGTCGATGGCGTCCTCGGCGGGCCGGTGGATGTGCTCGCCGGCGCGCGCCTGACCGGAACCGGACGCGTCGGAGCAACGACCAACCAGGGTACCATCGCGCCGGGCCCGCGCAGCGGGTTCGGCACCCTGACGATCGCCGGCGACTATGCCGCGCAGGGTGGCGGCCTGGAAATCCGCACGCGGCTGGGCGGCGATGGCTCGCCGACAGACAAGCTGGTGATCACAGGCGCCAGCGCGGGCGCCACGCCGGTCACGGTGCAGAACATCGGCGGCACCGGGGCGCAGACCCAGCAGGGCATACAGGTCGTGCAGGTCAACGGCGTCTCCACGGGCCAATTCAATCTTGCCAACGGCGACTACGTGTTCGACGGACAGCCGGCGCTGGTGGCCGGGGCCTATGGCTATTTGCTGCAGCAGGACCCGGCCGACGGGAACTGGTATCTGCGATCGTCCCCGACCGCTCCCGGCACATCGCAGCCCGGCGGCGGTTCCCCGGCCACCCAAGGTCCGTTGTACCAGCCCGGCGTGCCGGTGTACGAAGCCTACGCCAACACACTGATGCAACTGAGCAAGCTGCCCACGCTGCGCCAGCGGGTCGGCGATCGTCTCTACGATCCGCAGGGCGCCGGACACAGCGGGGTGTGGGCACGCATGGAAGGCTCGACCAGCCGGCTCGATCCGTCCGTTTCCACCACCGGACAGCGGCAGGATATCGACGACTGGCAGATGCAAATCGGGGTGGACCGCATCCTGGCCGGGCAACAGGATGGTTCGCGCCTGGTGGGCGGGCTGGCCCTGCACTACGGCACGTCGGACACCCGCGTGTCGTCGATGTACGGCAACGGCTCCATCGACACCACTCGCTACGGCCTGATGCCCACGCTGACCTGGTATGGCAGCGACGGCACCTATGTCGACGCCCAGGCGCAGGCGACCTGGTTCGACAGCGACCTGAAATCCCGGCTGGCGGGCAAGCTGAAGGACGGCGGCAAGGCGCAAAGCTATGGGTTCGGCATCGAAGCCGGCAAGGCGTTCGGATTGCGCGACGGGCTGGCCCTGGTGCCGCAGGCGCAGGTGACGTATGTCTCGACGCGCTTCGACCGCTTCAGCGATAGATTCGGCGCGCGCGTCGAAAGCGACAAGGGCAACAGCCTGCTGGGCCGCTTGGGCATCGCGCTGGACTACAGGGGCGATGGGCAGGCGGCGGGCGTGGACAGCCGTTCTAGTGTCTATGGCGTGGTGAACCTGAAACACGAGTTCCTGGACGGTACGCGGATACAGGTGGCGGATGTGCCTGTCGTCAGCCGCATGTCGCGCACCTGGGGCAATCTCGGCGTGGGCGCCAACTACACCTGGGGCAGCCGCTATGCCGTCTATGGGCAGGTCGACGCGGATGCGGACTTCTCCGGCAGCTACGCCGTCACGGGCACCGTGGGCTTGCGCATGATGTTCTAGGAACGCTGCCGGACCCGGACGATGGGCCGGGGCGAGGACTGCGCGGGCGGCGTGCCGGCCCCCGCCGGCCACGCGCCATCGGGGCTCGCAACAGCCCGTGCCAGTGCGCGGTGTTCACACAGTGTTCACTGGAGTTCATTTTTTCGAACCGCGCCGCGCACAGGGAAAATTGAGGGATATCCCGCATAAATTCAGTAGTTTCACCCGGTTCTCATCAAAAAACATGTCGCGTAGGATGCAGGCACGCTTTCATGTAGCTGTCGAGAAAATGACATCCACGACAGCTTCTGATGCGCATATCAAGCGCGTTCTCATCCGCATTTCACCCGAGTGGGAACGCCACACCAGGGAGACAGCAACTTGATAAGGAATAAACAGGATTTTTGGTCCGGGGGGATGTTCATCGCCCTGGGCACGGGTTTCGCGTTGCACGCAACGCAGTACAGCATGGGGACCGCGGCGCGCATGGGCCCCGGGTACTTTCCCTTCTGGCTCGGCGTCGTGCTGGCGCTGGTGGGCGCGATCGTGCTGCTGGGCTCGCTGTCGCGGCGCGCCGCGCAGACCACCATCACCCGCTTCGACTTTCGCATCGTCGCCCTGGTGGTGGGGTCGGTCGCGCTATACGGCTTCGCGCTGCAATCGCTGGGGCTGTACCTCTCCGTCTTCCTGCTGGTGATCGTCAGCAGCGTCGCCAGCCATGAATTCAACTGGAAAGTGGCGGTCGCCAACGGACTGTTCCTGGTGCTCTTCTCCTACCTCGCCTTCATACGCGGACTGGGCCTGATCTTTCCGCTCTGGCCGAGCTTCATGAGCAACTGAGCGGGGAGACAATCATGGAACTGCTGCACAACCTGATCCTGGGTTTCTCGGTGGCGATTACGCCCGAGAATCTGTTCTACGCATTCCTGGGCTGCCTGCTGGGCACCCTGGTGGGCGTGCTGCCCGGCCTGGGCCCGGTGCCCACCATCGCCATGCTGCTGCCCATTACCTATGTGCTGCCGCCCACGGCCGGCCTCATCATGCTGGCGGGCATTTACTACGGCACGCAGTACGGCGGGTCGACCACCGCGATTCTGGTGAACCTGCCAGGCGAAACATCGGCGGTGGTGACGGTGCTCGATGGCCATCAGATGGCCCGCAACGGACGCGCCGGATCGGCACTGGCGCTGGCCGCCATCGGCTCATTCTTCGCGGGCAGCGTGGCCACGGTGCTGATCGCGGCGTTCGCCCCGCCGCTGGCCGAGGTGGCATTCGCCTTCGGGCCGGCGGAGTATTTCTCGCTGATGGCGCTGGGCCTGATCGGCGCGGTGGTGCTGGCGTCGGGATCGTTGCCCAAGGCCATCTGCATGATTCTGCTGGGCCTGCTGCTCGGCATGGTCGGCACCGATGTGAATTCCGGCGTTGCCCGCTATGACTTCGGCGTGCCCGAGCTGCAAGACGGCATCGACTTCGCGGTGGTGGCGATGGGGGTGTTCGGCCTGTCCGAAATCATGGCGAATCTCGAACTCAAGGAGCAGCGCGTCGAGATTACCGACAAGGTGGGCTCGCTCTATCCCAGCCGGGAAGAATTCCGCGAGGCCGCGCCCGCCATCGTGCGCGGCACGGCGCTGGGTTCGGCGCTGGGTATCCTGCCAGGCGGCGGTTCGGTGCTGTCGGCGTTCGCGTCCTATGCGCTCGAGAAGAAGCTGTCGCGGCAGCCCGAGCGCTTTGGCACTGGCCACCCGGCCGGCCTGGCGGGCCCCGAATCCGCCAACAACGCGGGCGCGCAAACCTCGTTCATTCCGCTGCTGACGCTTGGGATTCCCGGCAACGCCGTGATGGCGCTGATGGTCGGCGCGATGACCATTCACAACATCCAGCCCGGCCCGCAGGTGATGTCGAGCCACCCCGAGCTGTTCTGGGGCTTGATCGCATCGATGTGGATCGGCAACCTGATGCTGGTCATCCTGAACCTGCCGCTCATCGGCATCTGGGTGAAGCTGCTTCGCGTGCCCTATCGCATGCTGTTCCCGGCGATCCTGGTGTTCTGCACGATCGGGGTGTATTCACTGAACTACAACACCTTCGACATCTTCATGTTCGCCGTCTTCGGCATCATCGGCTACATCTGGAGCAAGCTCGGCTGCGAAGGTGCGCCGCTGCTGCTCGGCCTGGTGCTCGGTCCCATGATGGAAGAGAACTTCCGGCGCGCCCTGCTGCTGTCACGCGGCGACTTCAGCACCTTCGTGACGCGGCCATTGTCGGCGTCGCTGCTGGCGGCCGCCGGCGTGCTGCTGGTGCTGGTGGCGTTGCCTGCCCTGCGCAAGAAACGTGAAGAGGCGTTTGTCGAGGCCGACTGACAAGGGCAGTACAGACAGTTGGCTCTTTGCCCGGGATCGGCATCGATACCCGGGCATTTTTTTGCCCGCCCTGCCCCACCTTGCCGTCAGGCGCCCGGCCGCCGACCGCCCGACGGCCCGCGCCGCAGGCTCAAACGCGCGCCGGCAGCGTCTCGCGCTGCGGGTGGCGGTGCCGCGCCAGCGCTTCGATGAAGCCGGACGTGACCTTGGCGGACGTATCGCCCACGATCACTCCCGCATCCTCGCGCGAGGGATCGAGGCCGGCGGCCTCCAGCACACTGGCGCTTTCGCCCAGCGCCAGCAGCGTCTTGCCGTGGCGATAGCTGTCGCGCACGAACTCCAGCGCCCTTCCGTCCTCCAGCCAGCGCTCGGTGGCGGCCGCGCCGGCCGGCAACGCCATGCCGTCGAACAGGCCGGAAGGCTGATTGTCCAGCGAGGCATCGGCATCGAGCGAGCCGCCGTCGGCGGTAGCCACCGGGCCGATGTGCTGCCCCACCAGGCGCACCACCACCCCGGCCTTCATCAAGGCTTGCGCCAGTGCCGACACGCCCGCGCCGTCCACACCCTTGGCGACCAGTATGGCCACCTTGCGCGTGGCCACGCCGCTTTGGCCCGGCCGCGCCGTCAGCGACAGCGCGGGCGACCGCGCCACTTCCGGACTGGGCGCATCGCGCGTGGCGCGCGGCATCGGTTCGGGCAACGCCATGCCCAACTGGTCGGCGACCGCCTGCGCCAATGCGTCGGACACATTGCGCAGCGATGCCACCATGCGTTGGCGAATGGCCGCGACCGTCACCTTGCTCAGTTCGAAGGCGAAGGCGCTTTCCAGGTGGCGGCGCTCCCAGTCCTCCTGGCTGTGGTAGAACAGGCTCGCCTGGTTGTAGTGTTCGGCGAACCGCGCGGGATGGCCGCGCAGTTCGTCGCCGGCAATGGGTTCCGGAAACGACACATAACCCTCCATGCCGGCCTGGAACGGGCAGCCGCCAGCCAGCGAGTTGGGCTCGTAGGCGACTCGGCCGCGATGCACCGCCTGCCGGTGCATGCCATCGCGCTGGTTATTGTGAACCGGCGCCAACGGCGCGTTGATCGGGATCTCATGGAAATTGGGGCCGCCCAGCCTGGAGATCTGCGTATCGACGTAGGAATGGATCCGTCCGGCCAGCAGCGGGTCGTTGGTGAAGTCGACCCCTGGCACCACGTGGGCCGTGCAGAAAGCCACCTGTTCGGTCTCGGCGAAGAAGTTGTCCGGATTGCGATCCAGCACCATGCGCCCGACCGGCCGCACCGGCACCAGTTCCTCGGGAACGAGCTTGGTCGCATCCAGCACATCGAAGCTGAAGCGCTCGGCTTCTTCCTCGGTGAACACCTGCACGCCGAGTTCCCATTGCGGCCCCTGTCCGGCGTCGATCGCCTCCCACAGGTCGCGGCGATGAAAATCGGGATCGGCGCCCGATACCTTCACGGCCTCGTCCCACACCTGCGAGTGCGTTCCCAACAGCGGATTCCAGTGGAACTTCACCAGGCGCGATTCGCCACGCCCATTGACGAAGCGGAAGGTGTGCACGCCGAAGCCCTGCATCATGCGGTAGCTTCGCGGAATGGCGCGGTCGGACATCAGCCACATCAGCATGTGGGTCGACTCCGGCATCAGCGAGACGAAGTCCCAGAAGGTGTCGTGCGCCGAGGCCGCCTGGGGCATGCCATGGTGCGGTTCGGGCTTGAGCGCGTGCACCAGGTCGGGAAACTTCATGGCGTCCTGGATGAAGAAGACGGGCATGTTGTTGCCCACCAGGTCCCAATTGCCCTCGTCGGTATAGAACTTGACGGCGAACCCGCGCACATCGCGCGCCGTGTCCTTCGAGCCGCGCTCGCCCGCCACCGTCGAAAAGCGCGCGAACACGGGAGTGCGCTTGCCTTTGCGAGCGAACGGCGACGCGCAAGTCAGGTCGGTCAAAGGCTCGTAGCATTCAAAATAGCCGTGCGCAGCCGAGCCCCGCGCATGCACGATCCGCTCCGGGATGCGCTCGTGGTCGAAATGCGTAATTTTTTCACGCAGGATGAAGTCCTTGAGCAGCGCGGGGCCGCGCAGGCCGGCCTTGAGCGAATGCTGGTTATCGCTGATGGGCACGCCCTGGTTGGTGGTCAGCGCCTGCCCCTGCCCGTCCGCGCGCACCCGGCCCAGCGGCCCGCCGGCCGCGTTCACCCCCGGCTCGGCGGCCGCGCCCGTCTTGGCGTTGTGCTCGCGCTCGGACAGGGAACTGGCCCCCGCCGACGCATCTGGCAGCGCCGCCTGGGCGCCCCGATAGGGGCGGCGCGCCCCCTCTTCGCCGTACTCGTCGGCTTTGTTCGGATGCTGCGGCAGCACCTCGGCCATCGCTGCCACCGCCGCGGCCCGCCGCAGGGCGGGGGAACCGCTGCCTGCGGCGGGCGGCGTGGCGGGCCCGCTGTCGGTATTGTCGAACGCCGTCTCGACGGGGCCATGCGTGCCGGCCCTGCTGGTTCGCTTGCTTGCCATGGAAATCTCCTTGTATGCGCCGATACCTCTGCGCGTCCGGCAGCAGGCCGGCGCGGCGAGATCGGTTGCCGGCAGCAAGCGGCGTACCCGCCTTCGGCGGGATAGCAGCCCCCTATGGCAGGTTCTCGCGCAGGATCACCTGACTGCGGTTCATCTCCACGCCGCTCATGGGGCTGCGCTTGTCGCGCACGTTGCAGAAGATGCGCACGCAGCTCATCAGCGCCTCGACCGGGCTTTGCGTGATGACGGCGTCCATGGTGCCGTCGATCAGCAGCGCGCGCGTGTCCGGCGTCAGGCCATGGCCGATGAACACCACGCGATGCTGCAGGCCGGCCTCTTTAAGCGCCCGCGCCACGCCGTCGGACGCGCCGCCGATGTTGTAGATGCCAGCCAACTGTGGGTATTGCTCCAGCAACTGCCGCGTCTGTTCGTAGTTGCGCTGCGCGTCGTCGTAGCCTTCGCGCAGATCCACCACCTGCATGGCCTGGAACTGCTCGGCGTACAACTGCAGGAAGCCGCCCTCGCGTTCCTCATGGGCACGGTAGTGACGCGAACCGGCGATCAGCGCCACGTGCGCGGCGCGCGGGCCAATGAAGCGCGCGATCAGGTAGCCGGCGGTGCGGCCGGCGGCGCGGTTGTCCAGGCCCACGTAGGCCACGCGGGCGCTGTTGGCCAGGTCGGAGATCAGCGTCACCGCCGGCACGCCACGTTCGGCCAGCAGATTGACGGCTTCGCGCACCACCGGATGCTCCAGCGCCATGAAGGCGATGCCGTCGGCGCGCCTGCCGTGATGCAGCAGCGCCTGCGCCAGGGCTTCGGGGTTGAAGCTCTCGACGTAATCCACCTGGCAGCGCGCGTTGAGCGGCGCGAAGTGTTCGTGCGCGTAGCTCACGCTGTCGCCCAGCATGCGCAGGAAGCGGTTGCTGCCGCGCGGCAACAGGATCACCAGCCGCATGGGCTCGGGCGCCATGGCCGCATACAGGTCGGCCTCGGGCAGGTAATCGAGTTCGGCGGCGGCCTTGAGCACGCGCTGCGCGGTGCTGTTGCGCACGCCGGGGCGCCGGTTCAGCACGCGGTCGGCCGTGGCGGTGGACACGCCGGCCAGCGCCGCGACCTCGGCCAGGGTCGCCAGCTTGCGTTCTCGAGTTGGCTTGTTCACATCAAAAACCATCATTGTTTGGGTTTGACGATGCGGGCGCCGGTTCACTATTGTCCGTCATGCCTCAGCGCGATGGACTTCTGTGGCACCTCAAAAAACATCATAACCAAGATTCTGGAGACAACCATGAAGCTGCTCACCCGCCGCAGTGCCTTGCGCCGTCTGTGCGCCCTTCCCGCCGCGGCCGCCCTGGGCGGCGGTTTTCCGTTGATCGCCCGTGCCGCCGACTATTCGCTCAAGTACGGCAACAACCTGCCCGTCTCGCACCCGTTGAACATCCGTGCACAGGAAGCCGCCGACCGCATCCTCAAGGAAAGCAATGGCCGCGTCGACATCAAGATCTTCCCCAACAACCAGCTCGGCGGCGACACCGACATGCTGGCCCAGGTGCGTTCGGGCGGCATCGACTTCTTCACGCCGTCGGCGCTGGTGATCGCCACGCTGGTGCCGGTGGCCGCCATCAACGCCGTCGGCTTCGCCTTCAAGGACTATGGCCAGGTCTGGGGCGCCATGGACGGCGCGCTCGGCGCCCACGTGCGCGCCGCCATCGCGCAGCGCCGCCTCTATGCCTTCGAGAAGATGTGGGACAACGGCTTTCGCCAGACCACCAGCAGCAAGGCGCCGGTCACTCGCGCCGCCGACATGGACGGGCTGAAGATCCGCGTGCCGGTCAGCCCGCTGCCCATCTCCATGTTCAAGGGCCTGGGCGCGGCGCCGGCCAGCCTGCAGTTCAGCGAGGTCTATTCCTCGCTGCAGACCAAGGTGGTGGACGCGCAGGAAAACCCGCTGCCCATCATCCAGGTGGCCAAGCTGTACGAGGTGCAGAAGTACTGCTCGCTGACCAACCACATCTGGGACGGCTACTGGTTCATCGCCAACGGCCGCATGTGGGAAGGCCTGCCGCAGGACCTGAAGACGGTGGTGGCGCGCGGCATCAACGAGGCCGGGCTGGCGCAGCGCGAGGACATCAAAAAGCTCAACGCCTCGGTGCAGGCCGACCTGGAAGGCAAGGGCCTGGTGTTCAACCAGCCCTCCGCCGACAGTTTCCGCGAGCAGTTGCGCAAGGCCGGGTTCTACAGCGAATGGCGGCAGCGATTCGGCCAGCAGGCCTGGGGCCTGCTGGAGCAGGCCGTCGGCAAGCTCGCCTGAGGCCGCGTCATGTCCTCGCTATCCTCTTCCCATGCCGGCGCGCCGGTGTTGCCGGCCCATCCGCTGCGACGCGCGGCCGAGGCGCTGGACGCGGCGCTGGGCGGCCTGGTCGAATGCGTGGCGGCCGTCCTGGTGCTGGTCGAGATCGCGGTGCTGTTCGCCGGCGTGGTGGCGCGCTACGTGTTCCACAGCCCGCTGGTGTGGTCGGATGAACTGGCCTCGATCCTGTTCCTGTGGCTGTCGATGCTGGGCGCCGTGGTAGCGCTGCGCCGTGGCGAACACATGCGCATGACGGCGCTGGTCAACCACATTGGCGCGGCGCGCCGCGCGCAACTGGAGGCTGGCGCGCTGGCCGCCTCGCTCGCCTTCCTGTTCCTGATCCTGGCGCCCGCCATCGAATATGCGCATGAGGAACACTTCATCATCACGCCGGCGCTGGAGTTGAGCAACGCTTGGCGCGCAGCCGCCATTCCGGTCGGCATGGGCCTGATGGCGGTGGTGGCGCTGTTGCGGTTGCTGCGCACGCAGACCCTGCCCCAACTGCTGCTGGCGCTGGCGGGCGCGGCGCTGATCGTCGCCGCGTTCTGGCTGGCGCAGCCGCTGTTCGCGGGACTGGGCAAGCTCAACCTGCTGATTTTCTTCGTCGCTGTGGTTGCCGCCACCGTGTTCGCCGGCGTGCCAATCGCGTTCTCGTTCGCGCTGGCGACATTCTCGTACCTGGCGCTGACCACCAACACGCCGATGCTGGTGATGGTGGGCCGCCTGGACGAAGGCATGTCGCACCTGATGCTGCTGGCGGTGCCGCTGTTCATCTTCCTGGGCTCGCTGATCGAGATGACCGGCATGGCGCGCGCCATGATCCAGTTCCTGGCCAGCCTGCTGGGTCACGTGCGCGGCGGCCTGTCGTACGTGCTGATCGGGGCCATGTACCTGGTGTCGGGCATCTCGGGCTCGAAGATTGCCGACATGGCGGCGATCGCGCCGGTGCTGTTTCCCGAGATGCGCAAGCGCGGCGCCAAGCCGGGCGACCTGGTGGCGCTGCTGGCGGCCACCGGCGCGCAGACCGAGACCATTCCGCCGTCGATCGTGCTGATCACCATCGGCTCGGTCACCGGCGTATCGATCGCCGCCCTCTTCACCGGCGGCCTGCTGCCTGCCGTGGTGCTGGGACTGGCGCTGTGCTCGGTGGTCTGGTGGCGCTACCGCAAGGAAGACCTGAGCCTGGCGCAGCGCTTTGCGCCGCGCGAGATTGGCCGCTTCTTCGTCATCGCCCTGCCGGCCGTGGCGCTGCCCTTCGTGATCCGCGCCGCGGTGGTCGAAGGCGTGGCCACCGCCACCGAGGTCTCCACCATCGGCATCGTCTATTCGGCGCTGGTGGGCGCGCTGATCTACCGGCGCTTCGACCTGGCGCGGCTCAAGCCCATGCTGATCGAGACCGCCTCGTTGTCAGGCGCCATCATGCTGATCGTCGGCTGCGCCACCGCCATGGCCTGGGCCCTGACGCAATCGGGCTTCTCGGGCGACCTGGCGCGGCTGATGGCCGGCATGCCGGGCGGCAGTTACGGTTTCCTGGCCGTGTCGATCGTGGCCTTCATCATCCTGGGCAGCGTGCTGGAAGGCATTCCCGCCATCGTGCTGTTCGGGCCGTTGCTGTTTCCGGTGGCGGCGCAGGCCGGCGTGCACGAGGTGCATTACGCCATGGTGGTGATCTTCGCCATGGGCATCGGCCTGTTCGCGCCGCCCTTCGGCGTCGGCTACTACGGCGCCTGCGCCATCAGCCGCGTCGATCCCGACGAAGGCATCCGCCCGATCTGGGGCTACATCGCCGCGCTGCTGGTCGGGCTGGTCATCGTCGCCGCCTTCCCCTGGATCTCGACCGGCTTTCTCAAGTCTCCTTCCTGAACCCGCGCGGCCCGCGCCGGGCCGCGCATCCCGCCACTTCCCCTACAAGAATCCATCATGAGTCGTTTCCTGGGCGAAATCCGCCAACTCGGTTATGTGGTGCCCGACATCGAGGCCGCCATGGACTACTGGAGCCGCACGCTGGGCGTGGGCCCCTGGTTCTACAACCCCAAGGTGCCGATCGAGAACTACCGCTACGATGGCGCGCCCTATGAGCCGCACAACTCGGTGGCGCTGGCCAACTCAGGCTTCGTCCAGGTCGAGCTGATCCAGACCCGCAACGATGTGCCGTCGATGTACCGCGACTTCCAGCAGGCCGGCCGCAGCGGCCTGCAGCACGTGGCCTACTGGACCGATGACTACGATGCCGACCTGGCGCGCCTGCTGGCGCAGGGTTTCGTGCCCAAGATGCAGGGCGAAGTCGGCGACAAAGGCCGCTTCATCTACTTCGACACCGAGTACCACCCGGGCACAGTGATCGAGCTGTCCGAAGTGGCCGGCCCCAAGGGCCGCCTGTTTGACCTGATCCGCGACAGCGCGCGCGACTGGGACGGTCGCGACCCCGTGCGCCCGTTCCCCGACCTGAAACAGCTTTGACACCGCATCCGGGCTTTGCACCACCGCCATGAACACCCAAGTCATCCGCGCCACCTACCTGATCGAAACCCCGCTGGAACCGGCGCGCGTCGCCGAGGTCATGGCGGGCGAACAATCCTGCGGCACCTTCACCCGGGTCGTGGGCGAAACCGATGAATTGCGGGCGCGCGCCCGCGCCCAGGTCGAATCGGTGCAGGAACTCGAACCGACCGGCCATGCCAGCCTGCCCAACGCCTGGCTCGCGCGCCAGCCAGGCGGCATGCCCGCCATGCTGCGCCGCGCGCGCGTGCGCATCGCCTTTCCGGTGGCCAACATCGGCCCCAACCTGCCGACGCTGGCCGCCACCGTCGGCGGCAACCTCTACGATCTGGGCGAAGTGACCGGCCTGCGGCTGGAACAACTGGCCTTGCCGTCCGACTACCGCGCCCAGTTCGAGATGCCGCGCGTGGGTATCGCCGGCACGCGCAGCCTGACCGGCGTGACGCACGGTCCGCTGGTGGGCACCATCATCAAGCCCAACGTCGGCCTGTCGCCCGAGCAGACCGCTCACCTGGTGGCGCAACTGTGCGCGGCCGGTGTCGATTTCATCAAGGACGACGAGGTCTGCGCGAACCCCGCGCATGCGCCGCTGGCGCAGCGCGTGGCCGCCGTCATGGCGGTGGTGCGGGCGCACCGCGAGCGCACCGGCCGCCAGGTGATGGTGGCCTTCAACATCACCGACGAAACCGACGCCATGCGGCGCCATGCCGACCTGATCGAACGCGAACAGGGCGGTTGCGTGATGGCCAGTCTGAACTGGTGCGGCTATTCCGCCATCCAGACCCTGCGCCGCCACACGCCGCTGGCGCTGCATGGCCATCGCAACGGCTACGGCGCGCTGTCGCGCCATCCGCTGCTGGGCATCGGCTTCCAGGCCTACCAGACGCTGTGGCGGCTGGCCGGCGTCGACCACATGCACGTGCATGGGTTGCAGGGCAAGTTCTCGCAGGCGGACGAAGAAGTGGTCGAAAGCGCGCGCGACTGCCTGGCCGCCCTCACGCCCGGCATCGATGACCCGGTGATGCCGGCGTTCTCGTCCGGCCAGTGGGCCGGCACCGTGCCCGCCACCTGGGCCGCGCTGCGCACGGACGATCTGCTGTTCATGTCGGGCGGCGGCATCCTGGCGCATCCGGATGGTCCGGCCGCGGGCGTGCGCAGCATCCGCCAGGCCTGGCAGGCTGTGCGCGCCGGCCAGGACCTGGCCCTATTCGCCGCCGAGGCGCCCGAGCTGCGGCGCGCGCTGGACCATTTCGGATCGCGCGCATGACCGACGACCCCGCCCCGCGTGTCACCTGGTACGGCGATGACTTCACCGGCGCCACCGATACGCTGGCGCACGTGGCGCTGGCCGGCTGGCGCAGCCTGCTGTTCCTGGGCGTGCCATCGGCGCGGCAGCTCCAGCGCGCCGGCCCGCTGGATGCCATCGGCATCGCCGGCGCGGCGCGCGCCATGGCGCCGGACGAGATGGTGCCCGAACTGCGCAAGGCCGGCCGCTTCCTGGCCGCCACCGGCACCCGCATCGTGCACTACAAATGCTGCTCGACCTTCGACAGCGCGCCGCATATCGGCAGCATCGGCGCGGCGGTCGGAGAATTGCGCCGCCACCTGCTCAATCCGCTGGTCCCGATCGTCGGCGGACAGCCCGGCATCGGCCGCTATTGCAGTTTCGCCAACCTGTATGCGCGCGCCGGCGGCGGGCCCGAGATCCACCGCATCGACCGCCATCCGGTGATGCGCGCGCATCCCGTCACCCCCATGCAGGAAGCCGACCTGCGGCGCCATCTGGCGCCCCAGGGGCTGCCAGGCATCGCCTCCTTGCCCCACATCGCCTATCCGCCGCTGCGCGGCCCGGCCGACCTGCGCGCGGCCGATCGATGGATCGACCATGTCCTCGACACGACCGACGGGCCGTTGTTGCTGGACCTGGTGGACGATGACCAACTGCCGCTGATCGGCCGCCTGCTGTGGCGCGCCGCTGCCACGCTGCCGTTGCTGGTGGTGGGTCCGAGCAGTGTGCAGCAGGCCCTGGCGCGGGCCGCGGGCCGCGAGCCGGTGGCGCAGGCCCCCACCCTGCCGCCCGCCGATGGGCCGGTGCTGTTGGTGGCCGGCAGCCTGTCGCCGGTCACGGCCCGGCAGATTGCCGCCAGCCGGCGCTATACGCGCCAGCCGTTGCAGGTGGCGCGGCTGCTGGGCGACCCGGCCTATGCCCGCGCCCGGGTCCAGGACGCCGCCCACGCGCTGGCGCAGGGACAGCATGTGCTGGTACATACCGACGTCCCACCCCAGCCCTTGTCGCCCGGCCACACCGGCGCCACCGCCCGCGCCACCGGCCAATTGGTGGCCGGCATCGTGCGCGCCAGCGCGGCGGCAGGCCGGCGCCTGACACGCCTGGGCATCGCCGGCGGCGACACCTCCAGCCATGCGGCGTTGGCGCTGGAGTCGTGGGCGCT
Organism: Achromobacter sp. 46006; assembly: GCF_059761975.1. Lineage (NCBI taxonomy): Bacteria > Pseudomonadati > Pseudomonadota > Betaproteobacteria > Burkholderiales > Alcaligenaceae > Achromobacter > Achromobacter sp. 46006. Next base: position 10,189 of record NZ_JCBANN010000032.1, on the reverse strand, counting down.
GGCCTTTCACAGCACGCTCGCCCCCGGCGTCACGATCAGCGTCGCGCGCAGCGACGACCCGCTGACCGACGGCCTGCAGCTGATGCTCAAGGGCGGGCAGATGGGCGCGGATACGCTGTTCGACGACCTGGTGGCGGGGACACCGCGCGGGCCTGGTGCTGCCGCATGAACTGGCGGACCAGGTCTACACGCTATGCCCACGCCTGGACGGCAACGCAGCCCCACTGGCGGTCGGCGCGCTAGCTGTGCAGGCCTTCCCTGCGGAAAGCACCGGGCTTGCAACAGTAAATGGCACACCTGACACGGGCGGCGCCGGCGCGCGTATGCTCGACCTTTCAAGACCTAACATAATCACCGGCAGGGGCCAGGCCACCTTTCCACTCCGATGGCGGCCAGGCCATGGCCCCGCGCCCCTGGAGAGGAGCAGACAGTTGGCGAACACACCCAATACCGAACTCAAGGGCGATCTCAAGTCCCGCCATCTCACGATGATGTCCATCGCCGGCGTGATCGGCGCGGCGTTGTTCGTGGGTTCCGGCAAACAGATCGCGCTGGCCGGCCCCGCCGTGATCCTGGCCTATATCGGCGGCGGCATCCTGGTCATCCTGGCCATGCGCATGCTGGGCGAGATGGCGGTGGCGCAACCGGACACCGGTTCGTTCTCGACCTACGCCGACCGCGCCATCGGACGCTGGGCCGGCTTCACCATCGGCTGGCTCTACTGGTACTTCTGGGCCCTGCTGATGGGTTGGGAAGCCTACGTCGCCGGGCAGATCCTGCACGGCTGGTTTCCAATGCTGCCGGCCTGGGGCTACGCGCTGCTCGTAACGGTATCGCTGCTGATCGTCAACTTCCTGAACGTACGCAATTACGGCGAATTCGAATTCTGGTTCGCGCTCATCAAGGTGGTGGCCATCATCCTTTTCCTGGTGATGGGCAGCCTGGCGCTCGCGCACCTGTGGCCATGGGGCGGCGCCAGCGGCTGGAGCCAACTGACCAGCCAGGGCTTCATGCCCAATGGCCCCAAGTCCGTGGTGGTGGCGCTGCTGGGCGTGATGTTCGCCTTCATCGGCGCCGAGATCGTCACCGTCGCCGCCGCCGAATCGGCCGATCCGGGTCGCGAGATCATCAAGACCACGCGCTCGGTGGTGTGGCGCATCTGCCTGTTCTACGTCGGCTCGATCTTCATCGTGGTGTGCCTGGTGCCGTACAACGCGCCCGGGTTGACGCAACCGACCCACGGCACCTACAACGTCGCGCTCGAGGCGCTCGGCATTCCGCATGCGCAATTGATCGTCAATTTCATCGTGCTGACTTCGGTGTGCAGTTGCTTCAACTCGGCGCTGTACACCGCCTCGCGCATGCTGTATTCGCTGGCCAGCCGCGGCGATGCCCACCGCGTCATGCGGATCACCGGGCGCAAGACCGGCACGCCCTATGTCGGCGTCCTCATCTCCAGCCTGTTCGCCTTTGCCGCAGTCTGGATGATGGCAACCTCGAAAATGGATGTCTATGACGTGCTGATGCAGGCCACGGGCACCATCGCGCTGTTCGTATACCTGGCGATCGCATGCTCGCAATTGCGCATGCGCCAGCGCCTGCAGGCGCGCGGCGTCACGCTGCAATTCAAGATGTGGCTGTTCCCCTGGCTCACGTATGCGGTGATCGTCTGCATCATCGCCGCGCTGGTCACCATGGTGGTCGAAGGCACCTATCGCAACGAAGTGCTCTACACCTCGGCCCTCGCCGCCGTCATCGTCACCATGGGCATTGGCGCGCAGGCGTTCGGCATCGGCACGCGCGGGCGGCCCGGCGCCGCACCGGCGACCGCCGGCGCCGACTGAAACCCGCCGCCAGGGCGCCGCTCACCCGCCGGCGCGGCCCGTGGCCCGCGACAGCACCGCGCGCAAGCCGCCCGGCCGCCCCGCCTGCGGCGCTCGCATTTCATAACGCAGGGCAAGGCCGTGATTGCGCGCGATCCGCTGCGAGATCGACACGCCCAGGCCGCTGCCCGACTCCTCGTTGCCCGCCGCCCGCAGGAAGCGGTCGCCCAGGCGCGCCAGGACCTCCGGCGCCAGGCCCGCGCCCTCGTCATCGACCAGGATGCGGGTCGGCTCGAAGCGGATGCGGACGCGGGCATGGCGGGGCCCGTAGCGGATGGCGTTGTCGAGCAGATTCTTCAACAGGATGGCCAGCGCCTCGGCATCGCCGGCCACCGGCAGCGCCACCTGGTCGGCGGCAGGCCAATCCACCTCGATATCGACGTCGCGCCGGTTGGCGATCAAGAGACAATCGCCGATCGCCTGTTCCGCCACGGCGCGCCAATCCACTTCGGCAGCGAAGGCGATTTCACCGACACTGTCCAGGCGCGCCATGGTCAGCAACTGCGTCACCAGCCGGTCCATGCGATCCAGCCCGCGCGTCACGCGCGCCTGCGCCTCGGCGCGCAGCGCCGGGTCCTGCGCGCGCTGCGCCACCTCCCATTGCACGCGCAGCGCTGCCAATGGCGTGCGCAACTCATGGGCCGCATCCGCGGTCAGGCGCCGTTCCTGTTCGATCAGGCGGCCGGCGCGCGCCAGCAGGCCGTTCATGGCGGCCACCAGCGGCTTGAGCTCACCCGGCGCGTCCTCCGGCAAGGGCGTGCCATCGTCGGGCCGGCGCAGCTCCAGGGCGCGGGACAAGGCCCGCACGGGCCGGATCGCCCGCCGCACCGCCGCCACCAGCACGAGGATCAGCACCGGCAGCCCAACCAGCCAGGGCGCGAGCTGGCTCATCAGATAGGCCACGACCAGATCCTCGCGTTCGCCCACGCGCTGGCCCACCGCGACCCGCGTCGCGCCCGTGGCGTCGCTCAGGTAATAGAGCCGCCAGCGGTGGCCATTGACCAGGCTGTCGGCAAACCCCTGCACACCGTCGCCGCGGGGAAACTGGCGCGCCTCCGCGTCCATCACCAGCGGCTCGCCCGCGCCTCGCCAGATGGCCACCGACAGGTCGCCGTGGCTGGCGTCGCCGGAGTCGGGCGCCTGCGTCAACAACGGCGCGACCGACGACACCGATGGCGGCAGCAGCGAGGCCACGGCCAGCGTCTGCTCCGCCAGCCGCAGCATGTCGGTATCGTACAGTTCGTTGATCTCGTGCTGCGCCCGCCAGTAGGTGCCGGCGATGGTCAGCAGCCAGCCCAGCGGCACGGCCAGCAGCACCGCGATGACCAGGCGGCGCTGCAGGGTCATGATTCGGCATCCGGCTGCCCCAGCGCATAGCCCGAGCCACGCAGGGTCCGCACGATCTTGGGATGGATCTTGCGCCGCAGGTGATGCACGTGCACCTCCAGGGTGTTGCTGCCTTCGTTGTCGGTGTCCCAGTCATACAGCTTGTCGCGCAGGAAATCGCGCGTCAGCACCCGGTTCGGATGCGACAGGAACAGTTCCAGCAATTGCGCCTCGCGAAAAGTCAGGTCGACCGGCTGGCCTTTCCAGCGCGCCTCGTGGGCCGAGGGCTGGTATTCCAGGTCGCCATGGCGCCACACGGGTTCCGGCTTGCCGGCCACCCGCCGCGTGACCGCGCGCAGGCGGGCGGCCAGTTCGTCCAGGGTGATGGGTTTGATCAGGTAATCGTCGGCGCCGGCATCCAGGCCGGCGATGCGGCTGTCGACGGCGTCGCGGGCGGTCAGGATGAGCACCGGCAGGTCGTGCCCCGCCCGGCGCCAGCGCTGCAACAGGGCGACGCCGTCTTCGCCCGGCAGGCCCAGGTCCAGCACCACCGCGTCGTACTGCACCACCCGCAGCGCCTGGTCGGCCTCGCTAGCGCTGCCGAACCAGTCGACGGCGTAGCCCAAAAGGCGTAGGCCTTTCTTGATGCCATCGCCGATAAGCGGGTCGTCCTCGACGATAAGGATACGCATTTGATCCCCCAGCAGTCCGATAGCAGCCAGATTACCACCGCCACACGCTTAATTTGCGATTAAGGTCCGGCCTCTACGCTGCGGGCCATCGTTAAAGGAACTCGACGATGCGCCGACCGGAATCTTTCATGCCGCAGCTCAAATCCTCCTCCTTCCTGGCCGCCATGGCCCCGCACACGACGGTCCGCGCCGAACGGCCGGTCCTGCACATCCATCCCGAAGGCGATCCTGCCCGCGCGCGGGTCGAAGCCTATATCCACGAGCGTTACCGGCAGCGCTTCGGCGCGCAGATCAAGCACTGGATGCCCAGTCTGGTAAGCCTGCGCGTCGGCGAAGAAATCCTGGCCGCGGCGGGCTACCGCGATGCAAGCGAGCCGCTGTTCCTGGAGCGCTACCTGGCCGCGCCGATCGAGCATTACCTGGGCGAGCGCGGCCTGCCGGTGGCGCGCACGCATATCGTCGAAACCGGCCAGTTCGCCGCCGTCCGGCCCGGCGCCGGCCGCCTGCTGGTGCCGCTGCTGGCGCATCACTTGCACCGCGGCGGCTTCGAATGGGCAGTAGGCACGCTGACGCAGGAACTGCATCACCTGTTCTCGCGCATGGGCCTGGCGCACCAGCCGCTGGCCAGCGCCAGCGCCCGCGGCCTGAGCGCGGCCGACCGCAAGGACTGGGGCACCTACTACGAGCACGAGCCCAAAGTGTTCGCCGGCCGCCTCGACGCCATCCTGGCCCGCATCCCGGAGCGCGAAGCATGAGTGTCAATGCCTTCTTCGCCGCGCTGCGCGATCCGGCCCGCGCCCAGCACCTGGCCCTGCGCTCGCCGGCGGACACGCTGACCTATGCGGCCCTGATCGATCGCGTGCGCGATTGCGGCGAGCAGCTATCGCGCAGCGGCGCGGGCATCGTGGCCTCGCTGCTGGACAATGGCGCCGACTGGATCGTGCTCGACCTGGCTTGCCTGGCCAGCGGCGCGGTGCATCTGCCGCTGCCCCTGTTCTTCACCCCCGAGCAGATCGCCGCGACCCTGCGCGCCAGCGGCGCGCAAGCCTTGGCCTGCGCCGCCGGCGATGCCGGCCGCCTGGCCGGCTTCGGCTTCAGCCCCAGCGCGGTCGCGGGCGAACTGACCCTGCTGCGGCGCCAGGCACGGCCGGCGCAGTTGCCGCCGGGCACCGACAAGATCACCTTCACCTCGGGCTCCACCGGCCTGCCCAAGGGCGTCTGCCTGGGCGGCGCCGCCATGCTGGCGGTGGCCGCCGGCCTGGCGCAGGCCACCGCTCCCCTCGGCATCGCGCGCCACCTCGTCGCGCTGCCCCTGCCGGTGCTGCTGGAGAACATCGCCGGCGTCTACGCGCCGCTGCTGCACGGCGCCACGGTCGACGTGCGCCCGCTCGCCCAGGTCGGGCTGTCCGGCTCCTCGCAATTCGATCCCGCGGCCCTGCACGCCGCGCTCACGGACGCGCGCGCCGACAGCGTCATCGTGTTGCCGCAGATGCTGCGCGCCTACGCCGGCTGGCTGCATGCCACCCGCCACCCCGCTCCCGCCGGATTGCGCCTGGTGGCGGTTGGCGGCGCCGCGGTCGGCACGACGCTGCTGGGCCAGGCGCGCGCCGCCGGCCTGCCCGCTTATGAAGGCTACGGCCTATCGGAAGCGGCCTCGGTGCAGACCCTTAATCTGCCCGGCGCCGACCTCCCCGGGTCTGCCGGGCGACCGCTGCCCCATGCGCGCATGCGCATCGGCGAGCGAGGCGAAATCGAAGTCGCCGGCAGCCTGGCGCTGGGCTATCTGGGTGAACCCGCCGCGCGCCGCGAATGGTGGCCGACCGGCGATCTGGGCCGGATCGACGCGGCCGGCTTCCTGCACATTCAGGGCCGCGCGAAAAATGTGCTGATCACGGGCTTCGGACGCAACGTGTCGCCCGAATGGGTGGAAGTGGCGCTTACCAGCCAGCCCGAGATCCGCCACGCCGTGGTGCTGGGCGACGGCCAGCCCGCGCTGGGCGCCGTGGTCTGGCCGCAAGGCGACCAGGATGACGCCGCCCTGGCGCGCGCCATCGCCCGCGCCAACCAGCATCTGCCCGACTACGCGCGCATCGGCCCGTGGACTCGCGGCCGCGCCGATTTCTCCGCCGCCGCAGGTCTGGCGACGGCCAACGGCCGGCCCCGCCGCGACGCCATCCGGCAGCGACACGCCGACCTGTTTCCTCCCTCCGAACAACCTCTGCAACCCTGAACCGCCATGCCCTTCTACGACACCCTGCTGAGCGAAACGCGGCAACACCGCGACCGCCTGATACAGACCCCCATCATCCAGGAATGCCTGCGCGGCGAGGTCACGCTGCCCGGCTACATCGCTTTCCTGCGCGAGGCCTACCACCACGTCCGCCACACCGTGCCGCTGATGCACAGTTGCCGCGCGCGCATTCCCGCGCGCCTGGGCTGGCTGGACGAAGCGCTGGAGGAGTACATCGAGGAAGAGACCGGCCACGACGAATGGATCCTGAACGACCTGCGGGCCCTGGGCCAGGACGCTGAAACGGTGAAACGGACCGGCCCCGGCCCGGCCACCGAGATCATGGTGGCCTATGCCTACGACACCATCAACCGCAACAATCCGATCGGCTTCTTCGGCATGGTGCATGTGCTCGAAGGCACCAGCGTCGCGCTCGCGCTCAATGCCGCCGACCGCATCCAGCAGGGCCTGGCGCTGCCGGCCTCGGCCTTCAGCTACCTGCGCTCGCACGGCACGCTGGACCAGGAACACACGGCGCATTTCGCCGAGCTGGTCAATGACCTGGACGATGCCGCCGACCAGGCCGCGGTGGTGCATGCCGCGCGCATGTTCTACGGCCTGTATGGCGGCATTTTCCAGGGCCTGCCGCGCGCCGCCGACGGAGCCCGCCCATGAATATCCGCGAAGCCTCCGTCGTCCTGACCGGCGCGGCCGGCGGCCTGGGCAGCGCTATCGCGCGCCGGCTCCGCGCCCAGGGCGCCCGCGTGCTGCTGATCGGCCGCAGCGCCGAGCCGCTGCTGGCGCTGGCGCAGTCTCTCAACGCCGGCGGCGCGGACCGCAACGCGGTCGATGCGCTGGTGGTCGATGTCACCACCAGCGGCGGCCGCGCCGCCATCGTCGATGCCGCGGCGGCGCGCGGCGCCAACGTCCTCATCAACAACGCCGCGCTCGCGGCGTTCGCGCCGGCGCAGGACCTGCGGGCGGAACAGGCGCAGCAACTGTTCGCCACCAACGTGCTGGCGCCGATGCTGCTGACCGGCGAGATGCTGCCGCAGTTGCGCGCCCTGCCCAGCGCGCAGGTGCTGAATATCGGCTCGGTGCTCGGCAGCCTGGGCGTGCCGGGATTTTCGGCGTATGGCGCCTCCAAGGCGGCCCTGCGCGTCTACACCGAGGCGCTGCGGCGCGAACTGGCGGGAAGCGGCGTCAAGCTGCAGTACTACGCGCCGCGCGCCATCGACACGCCGTTCAATTCGCCCGAGGTCATCGCCTTCAACCAGGCCACGGGATCGCCCAGCGACTCGCCCGACAAGGTGGCCCGGGCAGTGCAGCGCATGCTCGAAGGCGAATCGCCGCAACGCTTTGCCGGCCTGGTCGAAGCGCTGGCCGTACGCCTCAACACCCTATGCCCGCGCCTGCTGGACGGCGTCTTTGCCAAGCACCGGCGCGCGCTTGGCGCGGTATTTCCCAAATCAGGAGTTTCCTCATGAATCGACGTCATCTGTTGCGCGGCGCCGCCGCCGCTGCCATTGCCTGCCTGTCGCTGGCCGGGCCGGGCCTGGCCCGGGCCGAACCGGCCGAACTGGACCAGGGCATACGCGCCTTGCAATCGGAATGGGCCGTGATCCAGTACCAGACGCCGGAACGCGAGCGCGAAGCGCGGTTCGAAGGCCTGTCGCACCAGGCCCAGGCGCTCACCGCGCGCTACCCGGACCGCGCCGAGCCGCACATCTGGGAAGGCATCGTGCTCAGTTCCTGGGCCGGCGCCAAGGGCGGGTTGGGCGCGCTCAGCATCGCCAAGCAGGCCAAGGCGGAATACGAAACGGCCATCAAGATCGACCGCAAGGCGCTGGATGGCTCGGCGCTGAACAGCCTGGGCGTGCTGTACTACAAGGTGCCCGGCTGGCCGGTGGGCTTCGGCGACAACAAGAAGGCCGAAGCGTTGCTGCAACAGGCGCTGGCGCTGAACCCCGACGGCATCGATCCGAACTACTTCTACGCCGACTACCTGATCTACCGCAACCGCAAGGCGGAAGCCGTCGCCTACCTGCAAAAGGCGCTCAAGGCCCCGCCCCGCCCCGGCCGCGAGGTGGCCGACCAGGGCCGCCGCGCCGAGGTCCAGGCGTTGCTGCGCCAGGCGAACTAGCCGCCGCGCCGGCCGGCGCGAAATCCAGCGCCTTCATCGCCGCCGCCAGCGCCTGCGGCGCGTAACCGTCCCACGGTGTGTCGCCAACATCCAGGCGCTCATGGATGTTGGCGATGGTCCACTGGTTGCTGGCCCGGACCTCGCCCAGTTCGTCCCAGGCCAGCGGCACCGACACGCCCAGCCCCGGCCGTGCGCGCGCCGACCAGGCCGCCACCGTGGTGGCGCCGAAGCCGTTGCGCAGGTAGTCGGCGAAAATCCGGCCGACCCGGTTCTTCGGCCCGCTCTTGGCCACGAACACCTGCGGCAGCGTGCGCGCCAGATGCTGCACGATGGCCCGCGAGAACGCCTTGACCGTGTCCCAGTCGTATTGGCGCCGCAACGGCACCACCACATGCAGGCCCTTGCCGCCGCTGGTCTTGAGCCAGCCCTGCAAACCGATCTCGGTGAGCAGTACGCGCAGCAATTGCGCGGCCCGTTGCACCGCGTCCCAGGCCACCTCCTCGCCCGGGTCCAGGTCGAACACCATGCGGTCGGGCCTGCCGATGGCGCGCTTGGTCGCGTTCCAGGTATGGAACTCCACCACGTTCATTTGCACGGCCGACATGAGCGCCCGCGGCGTCGGCACCGCCATCAGGGGAGGATGGTCGGGGTCCAGCGCCTGCGGCAGCGAGGTCACGCCCGGCATCTGCGCCTCCAGGTGCTTCTGGAAGAAGAACTCGCCCTCGATGCCTGCCGGCGCGCGCAGGAACGATACCGGGCGGTCCTTCAGGTGGCGCAGCAGCATCGGCGCCACCAGCCCGTAGTAGCGGGCCAGATCCAGCTTGGTCAGCCCGGTAGACGGATCGATGACGCGGTCCGGATGCGTAAGCCTGCCGACGGCCGTGGCGGCGCTGGCGGCCTTGGCATCCCTCATCGTATCCTCGTCCATCGCCACCTCCCGCGTGATCGCCCGCGCCGGTTTATCGGTGCGCAACCCACGGAAAACGGGATGGCGCACATGACCCGATTCCGTCCATTCGCCGAACGACACTTCCGCCACCAGTTCGGGCCGCACCCAGTGCGTGCCGCGGCCGCCGCCCCCCGCCTTGACGCTGGCCCGGCGCGTCTGCAATGCCTGCAACCGCCGCCGCAGCGCGACCAGTCCGGCGTCGTCGAAACCGGTGCCGACCTTGCCGGCGTACACCAGCCGGCCAGCCTCGTCGTGATACGCCAGCAACAGCGCGCCCAACCCTGCCCGGGCGCCTTTGGGATCGGTATAGCCGACGACGACGAATTCCTGCCGCCGCGCGCACTTGAGCTTGAGCCAGCTATCGCTGCGGCGCGAGACATAAGGGGATGACAGGCGCTTGGCGACGATGCCTTCCAGCCCCATCTTGCAGGCCGACGCCACCAGGTCCGCCGGCGCCGCGTCGAACGCGTCGCTCAAGCGCAGCGGGTCGCCCGCGGCGGCCTGCATCACTCGCGCCAGCACCGCGCGGCGCACGCGCAGCGGCTCCCCGCGCAGATCGCGGCCGGTCACATAGGGCAGGTCGAACACGTAGAACAGGATGGCGTCGGTGCGTTCGCCATCGAAGGCGTTCTGCAGCGCCTGGAAGCTGGGCGCGCCGTTGTCGGCCAGCATGACGATCTCGCCGTCCAGCCACGCGGTTTCCAGCGGCACGCGCCGCAGGGCCGCCACCAGGTGCGGCAGCCTGGGCGCCCAGTCATGGCCGTTGCGCGTGTACAGCCGCACCTCGCCGTGATCCAGCCGCGCAAGCAGCCGGTAGCCATCGAACTTCATCTCGTACAGCCAGTCGTCGTCGCCCTGGGATGGGATGCCCTCGGCCAGCGTGGCCAGTTGCGGCTTGAGCTGCCGCGGCAGGTCGGCCGCCGCGCCCGGCAATGGGCCGGCCGGCGGCGGGTCGGCGGCCGGCCC
>NZ_JCBANN010000031.1:0-62589 GCF_059761975.1 Achromobacter sp. 46006 | reverse complement strand
GCCTGCGGCAGCACGATGCGCCGCAGGCGCTGCGCGCGCCGCAGGCCGAGCGCGCGCGCCGCTTCATACTGGCCCGCGTCGACCGACTGGATGCCGCTGCGGAACAGCTCGGCCAGATAGGCGCCGAAATTCAGCGTCAGCCCCAATACACCGGCCACGAAGCCGTTTATCACCACCCCCAGCTCCGGCAGGCCATAGTAGATGTAGAACAATTGCAGCAGCAGCGGCGTGCCGCGGATGATGTCGATGTAGACGCGCGCGGCACGGCTCAGCGCCGGCCGCCGCGACAGGCGGCACAGGCACACGACCAGGCCCAGCGCCACCGCCAGGAAGGCCGAACAGAAGAACAGCGCAAGGGTCCAGACCGTGCCCTCGGCCAGCGGAGTCAGGTACATGCGCAACGTAGCGAGATCCAATTCGGACTCCTTTTCGGTGGCGCAACGCGCCTTATTTGCTCAGCAGGTCGGAGACGCCCCATTTCTGCCCGATTGCGGCGAGCTCGCCGTTACGCTTCATCTCGGCTAGCGCGTCGTTGACGGCGGCCAGAAGGGTCGCGTTGCCCTTCTGCACCGCCATGCCCACCTGCCACTTGCGCTGCGGCTGGTAGCTGGTGTCGAGTTTCACGCCGGGGATGTTCTTGGTCTTGATCTGGTAGATGATGCTGGGCGGGTCGACGATGCCCAGGTCGATGCGGCCGGCGCGCACGTCGGCCAGCAGCGTCGAGTAGTCCTGGTACGTCGACACTTTGGTGCCCGGCATGTCCTTGATCATGTTGAATTGCACCGAGTCCACCAGCACACCGACCTTCTGGCCCTGCATGTCCTCGAACTTGCCATAGCGGCGCTTGGCCTTGTCGCTGACCACGATGCCTTCGCCCCATTCGTAGACCGGCGCCGAGAAATCGATGGCGCGGGCACGTTCCTCGGTGATGAACAACGGCGCCGACATCAGGTCGGCGCGGCCCGAAGTCAGTGTCGGGATCAGGCCGGAGAATGGCACGTCCGCCAGCTTGTCGGTCACGCCCAAATGCTTGGCGACCGCGGCGGCCACGTCCACCATGATGCCTTCGAGCCGGTTCGATTGCGGGTTCTTGAAACCGTGCGGCGGCGCTGACGCAGTGGTCACCACGTTCAGGGTCTTGTCGGCGCGTACCTCGTCGAGCGTACGCGCCACACCGGCGCCGGCATGGGCCAGCAACGCGGCCGATGCCAGGCCGAGCAGGATGGATTTGAGTTTCATGCAATTCCCCTTGTATGAAATGGATGCCGCAATGCGCCGGTTCAGTCCGGACGTCCTTGCGGGTACTGCCGTACCGCCACCGCCGCCAGTGCGCAGAATTCCTGCATGACGGTGGCTGCCAGGAACGCCGTCGCGCCCTGGACGTCCTGTGGCGGCGAGACGGTGTTCACATCGAACGCCACGAAGTTCAGGCCCGCCAACTGGCGCAGCAGGCCCAGCCCTTCCTTGGGCGACAGGCCGCCCCACTCCGGCGTGCAGACGCCCGGCGCGCAGGAAGGATCGAAGATGTCCATGTCAAAGCACAGGTACACCGGCCGCTGGCCGATGCGCTGCTTGATGGCGTCGAGCGCGCCGCGCTGGTCCGCGTCGAACTCATCGAATGGCACGATGGTGTAGCCGACCTCGCGGCCGAATTCCAGCACGCCCGGCATGAACGAGCTGCCCCGCGTGCCAACGTGGAAGCTGCGCCGCACGTCCAGCAACCCTTCCTCGGCGGCGCGCGTGAACGTGGTGGCGGTGTTGTAGCCGGGAATCGGATAGGTGTCGGTGTGCGAATCGAAATGCAGCACCACGAAATCCGGATGGCGTTGCGCCACGGCGCGCAGTTGCGGCAGGGTCACGGCGCCATCGCCGCCCATCGAAATCGGGATCGCGCCGGTATCGAGAATGGCGCCGATGCCGGCCTCGATCAGGGGATAGGAAGCGTCCGGATCCCCCGGATGGCAGGCCACATTGCCGACATCGATCGCGCGCAGGAATTCCGGCGGATTGTCGATGCCATGGCGGCGGAAGATGTCCACCGGCCGCAACAGCCGCGACTGCTCGCGGATGGCGTCCGGCCCCTGGCGCGAACCGACCCGGAAAGGGTGCGTGCCGCAATCGAACGGGATACCCACCACGCAGGCGCGCGCCGCGCCGGTTGCGGCGGCGCGGGCCGCTGGCAGGCCCATGAATCCCGGCACGGGATGAAAACGGACTTCGGCGGACGACGGCACTGCGCGGCTCCTTGGCAACGGCCCGCCGCCAACGGCGGCCATCAGTTTAGATTCAATCAAATCGCTATGCGATACGATCGTGTCAAAACTAGATTACCGCGCACATAGAGGCGCCGCCAATTAGGGTGTTCCCCTGAATTGGCAATGGAATATCCGACAGTGAAAGTAGGAAATAAACGCTTACGGCACCTTGTCGGTGCATCGCCGCCCCGCCGGCGCCTGCCGGGCCACGCGATCGCGCTCAGGCGTCGTCGGCGAGCGGTGTGGCGCGCAGGGCGCCGCCGGGCGGTTCCAGTTCATAGAAGGGGTGCGAGCGCCCCAGGGTGCGCGAAGCACTGATGGCGTGCGCGGTTTCCACCACCTGCGGCCCGAACACGGCTTGCGCCTGCTCGAACGACCAGCGGCTCGACGGCACCGAGACGTTGACCGCCCCCAGCGGCGTGCCGCCGGCATCCAGCACGGCCGCGCTGACGGTGATGTCGCCCGGGTAGAACTCGCCATTCGAACGCGCATAGCCATGGCGGCGCGCGAACTCCACCTCGGCCAGCAGCGCGTCCAGCCCGGTGATGGTGGCGGCGGTATAGGCCTTGCGTTCGCATCGCGTCAGCAGACCGCGTGCCACGTCCGGATCGAGACGCGCCAGCACGGCGCGGCCGGCCGCCGTGCAATACAGCGGCAAGCGCATGCCGACCGGCATGTTGACGAACATTTCCTTGTGGGTCGCGAAGCGCGCCACGTACACCATGTCCAGCCCATCGGGCTCGGCCAGGCTGCAGGTTTCCTGGCAATTGCGGTTGAGCGTGTGCAGGAACGGATTGCCCCCCAACACCAGCGGACTGGTCTGCACATACTTCATGCCCAGTTCCAGCGACCACGGCCCCAGCGAGAACTTCTTGCTGGCGGGGTCCTTGCGCAGGTAACCCAGCGTCCACAGCGTATGGGTGAAACGCTGCACCGAACTCTTGCTCAGCCCGGTGGCTTCGGCCAATTCCGGCAGCGTCATGGCCGGGCGGCCCTCGCTGAAGGCCCGCAACACGGAAACGCCGCGAGCCAGGGCGGCGATGAACAAGGGGGAGTCCTCGGGTCGGGTCTGCGTCATGGCGCGCACTGCGTCCGGTGGAAAAGCGCATAGCGTACCGCATTACGGTTCAACCATATCGCATGATGATCCCACTATCGTCCGCCGCACGGGCCGGAAAACAAAAACGGCCCGCGCGCCGCGGGCCGTCGGTCGTGCTCAGGCCGGCACCCTCAGCGGATCGGCCACGGATACATCGCGCCGCCCTTGCTCCACAGCGCGTTGGTGCCGCGTTGCAGACCGAGCTTGCTGTCCTTGCCGACATTGCGCTCGAACACTTCGCCATAGTTGCCCACGGCCTTGATGGCGTTGTAGGCCCACTTCTCGTCCAGGCCCATGTTCTTGCCGGCGCCCGGCGTCACGCCCAGGATGCGCAGGACGTTGGGGTTGTTGCTCTTGAGCATCTCGTCGACGTTCTTCTGCGTGATGCCGTATTCCTCGGCTTCCAGCAGCGCGAACAGCGTCCAGCGCACGATGCCCAGCCAGTTCTCGTCGCCCTGGCGCACCATGGGGCCGAGCGGCTCCTTGGAAAAGCGTTCCGGCAGGATCTCATAGTCGTCCGGCTTGGCGACCTGGGTGGCGCGCACGGCGGCCAGTTGCGAGGCATCGTCGGTAAAGGCATCGCAACGGCCCGATTCGAAGGCGCGCACGACTTCGGTGACCTTGTCGATCACGACCGGCTTGAATTCGATGTTGTTGGCGCGGAACCAGTCGGCCAGGTTCAGTTCGGTGGTGGTTCCCGGCTGCACGCAGATGGTGGCGCCGTTCAGTTCCTTGGCGCTTTTCACGCCCAGCTTCTTGTTCACCAGGATGCCCTGGCCGTCATAGAAGCTGGCGGCCACGGCCGACAGGCCGAGCGAAGTATCGCGCGTCTGGGTCAGGGTGACGGTGCGCAGCAGCACGTCGACCTCGCCCGATTGCAGCGCGGTGAAGCGTTGCTGGGTGGACAGGGCGGTGCCCTTGAACTTGGTCGCATCGCCGAACACCGCGGCGGCAACGGCGCGGCAGATGTCCACGTCCATGCCTTCCCATTCGCCCTTGCTGTTGGTGGCAGAGAAGCCCGAAACGCCGTCGCTCAGGCCGCACTGCACGAAGCCCTTCTTCTTGACCGCGTCCAGCGTGGGACCGGCCACCGCCGCCTGGGATGCGCACGCCAGGGCAAGCGCGCCGGCCGCAAACGAAATCAACCGCTTCATTGTTGCTTCTCCTGAATTGAATGCCCGCGCCGGCCTGTAGGCCCGCGGCGGCTGAAACCCGGCCCATGCGTTACGGGCCGGCCGCCAGATTACGCGATGTCCACGGCGTGAACAACGCGCGGGGCCCTAGTGGAAACCCGAGTAGAAATTGGCCGCGTCACGCCACCTGAAGTCCGGTGACCGAACTTTATTGACGGGCTTGCGCCACGGCCGGGCGCGACCCGCGTGCCATACTTTTTTTGCGTCCGTTCCGCTGGACGGCGCGATCAACAATCCACAGAAAAGCTGGCCGCGCCACAACAACAACCCCCGGGGACGCGCGCCGGCCAACGGCCGACTCATGGAGGAGACAAGTCCATGGCACTTGCAAGAAAACCGCAGCGCCGCAGCCCCGCGGCAAACCCTCGCCGCCACGCCCTCAAGACCCTGTTGTGCACCGCCCTGGCCGCCTGCGGCCTGGCTGCCGCACCGGCCCACGCCGACGACTGGCCCAGCAAGCCGATCAAGGTCATCGTGCCATACACGCCGGGCGGATCCACCGACACCGTCACCCGCATCGTGATGGACAAACTCGGCCCGCGCCTGAAGCAGACCATCATCGTCGAGAACCGTCCGGGCGCCAACAGCAGCGTCGGCGCGGCGATCGCCGCCAAGGCCGATCCGGACGGCTACACCTTCCTGTCCGTGCTGCCGGCCTACATCATCAATTTCCACCTCTACAAACTGGGCTACAAGCCCGGCGACCTGACGCCAGTGGCGCAGATGGCGGACCTGCCCCTGTTCCTGTTCGTGGCCCAGGACGTCCCCGTCAACAGCGTGGCCGAACTGGTGGAATACGCCCGCAAGCATCCCGACAGGCTCACCTATGCCTCCAGCGGCAACGGCTCCAGCGCCCACCTGACCGGCGCCGATTTCGCGCTGCGCAACAAGATCACCATGACGCACGTGGCCTACAAGGGCAGCGCGCCGATCCTCACCGACCTGCTGGGCGGCCGGGTGTCGATGGTGTTCGACCCGATCCTGGTGCCGATGCAATACGTGAAGCAGAACCGCCTGAAGGCGCTGGGCTTCACCGGCAAGCAGCGCTGGCCGACCGAACCATCGGTTCCCACCATGGAAGAGGCGGGCATGCCGGGCTTCGTCACCGGCTCGTGGGCCGGCCTGATGGCGCCGGCCAATACGCCCCGGCCGATCATCGAACGCATGGCGCGAGAGATCAGCGAAATCGTGCAGGAACCGGACGTGCGCCAGAAATTCCTGGACGCCGGGTTCCTGCCGGCCAGCGGCACCCCGGCGCAATTCGCCGAACTGATGAAGCAGGATTCGGCGCGCTACGCCGAGATCATCAAGCAGGCCCGCATCACGGTGAATTGAGCAACACGGGGCGCACGCCCGGCGCGCGCCCCACTGGAAACCAGGACGATGATCGACAAGTTTCTCGACACCCCCGCCGCCGCCGTGGCCGACATCCACGACGGCGCCACCGTGCTGGTCAGCGGCTTCGGCGGCGCCGGCATGCCCACCGAACTGCTGCACGCCCTGATCGAGCAGGGCGCGCGCGAACTCACCGTGGTCAGCAACAACGCCGGCAATCACGAAACCGGCCTGGCCGCCCTGATCAAGGCCGGCCGCGTGCGCAAGGTGATCTGCTCGTTTCCCAAGGCCTCGCATTCGTGGGTCTTCGACGACCTGTACCGGCGCGGCGGCATCGAACTCGAATGCGTGCCGCAGGGCACCATCGCCGAACGGCTGCGCGCCGCCGGCGCCGGCCTGGGCGGCTTCTTCACCCCCACGGCCTATGGCACCGAACTGGCCGCCGGCAAGGAAACCCGCATCATCGACGGCCGCGGCCATGTGTTCGAGACGCCGCTGCACGGCGACTTCGCGCTGGTCAAGGCCGACCTGGCCGACCGCTGGGGCAATCTCACCTACCGCAAGAGCGCCCGCAACTTCGGCCCCATCATGTGCATGGCCGCGAAAACCACCATCGTGCAGGTGCGCGCCAAGGTGGCGCTGGGCGAGCTGTCGCCCGAGGCGGTGGTGACGCCGGGCATCTTCGTCAAGCGCGTCACCCAGGTGGCCCACTCCGCGTTCTCCAGTTGAAGGATTTTCCATGCCCACCCCCCTGAACCGCGAAGCCATGGCGCGGCGCCTGGCGCAAGACATTCCCGACGGCAGCTACGTCAACCTGGGCATCGGCATGCCAGTGCTGGTGGCCGCGCACCTGCCCGCCGGCCGCGAGATCGTGCTGCACAGCGAAAACGGTATTCTCGGCATGGGCCCGCCGCCGGCCGAGGACGACATCGACCTGGACCTGATCAACGCCGGCAAGCAGCCGGTGACGCTGCTCGAAGGCGGCGCCTACTTCCACCACGCCGATTCCTTCGCCATGATGCGCGGCGGCCACCTGGACATCTGCGTCATGGGCGGCATGCAGGTCGCGGCCAACGGCGACCTGGCCAACTGGTCGCTCAACAAGCCCGGCGAGGCGCCGGCCGTGGGCGGCGCCATGGACCTGGCGGTGGGCGCGCGCAGCGTCTACATCCTGATGGAACACAACAGCAAGGACGGCTCGCCCAAGATCGTCGAGCGCTGCACCTACCCATTGACCGGCGCCGGCGTGGTCGACCGCATCTACACCGACCTGGCCGTGATCGACGTCACGCCCGACGGCCTGTGGGTCCGCGATATGATCGACGGCATGACATTGACAGCGCTGCAGGCGCGCACCGGCGCCCCGCTGCGCGCAGGCTGATGCTGCCCAACCTTCCCCCGCCCGGCTACGCCGCGCCCCTCGCCCCCGAAGACCATCCCGACCAATTGCGCGGCGATCCCGACTACATGCTGACGCTGGCGCGCGGCCTGCACGTGATCCGCGCCTTCGGCACGCGCCGCCATCCGCAGACGGCGGCCGAGCTGGCGCGCCGTGCCGGCCTGCCGCGCGCCGTGGTGCAGCGCTGCCTGCACACGCTGATCCTGCTCGGCATCGCCGAACAGCACGGCCGCCAGTACATCCTGACCCCGCGCATCCTGGGCCTGGGCTACGCCTACTTCTCGTCCACGCCGTTCGTGTCGCTGGCGCAGCCGGTGCTGGAGGAACTGAGCGCCACCGTCAACGAGACCTGCGCGCTGGCCATCATGGAAGGGCACGAGATGCTGTACCTGGCGCGCTCGGAAGTGAACCGGCTGCTGGCCACCTCGATGGGGCTGGGCAGCCGGCTGCCGGCCTACTGCACCTCGATCGGCCGCGTGCTGCTGGCGCAGTTGTCCGAGCCGGCGCTTGCACGCTACTTTGCCGCCATCGAACTTCAACCCTACACCGAGTTCACCATCACCACCGAGGCGCGGCTGCGGGCCGAGCTGGCGCGCATCCGCGAGCAGGACTACGCGGTGGTCGACCAGGAACTGGAATTGAATGTGCGCGCCATCTCGGTGCCGGTGCGCTCGGCCAGCGGCAAGGCCTGCGGCGCCGTCAACGTCAGCGTCAAGGCGGCGCGGGTGCCGCTGGAGCGATTGACGGGGGAATTCCTGGCGCCGATGCGCCAGGCGGTGGCCAGGATCGGGGAATTCCTGGCGGCATGAGCGGCCGCCCCCCCTACAGGCCGGTGGTGTCGAGCGTGAACGCGGCGGCGGCGCGGCCGATGCGGTCGTTGACCGCGTGCCAAGCATCATCGGCCGGCGGCGCCTGCACGATGATGCGCGCGAAGCCCTGGCCATCCAGGTCGCGCAGCAAGGCGTACAGCGCCTGGGCGTAGCGCGCCGGATCGGCCGGCACCTGCTGCCACTGGATGCGCGCATCGACGGCCGCCGGCGGCGGCGTGTACGCCACCACCACGACCTTGCCCGGCGGCAGGCCGCGGCCTTGCAACACGGCCTGCAGACGGGCATCGGACGCCAGTTCCAGCGCGGTGCGCGGCGCATAGTGCGCCTTGAGCGTGCCCGAGGCGCGCGGCGCGGCGGCGTCGGGCGCGAACACCTGCACGCCCAGCACGGCCTCGATCTGCGCGGCGCTGATGTGGCCGGGGCGCAGCAGCACCGGGCCGGCGCCGCGATCCAGCCGCGACAGGTCCAGGATGGTCGATTCGATGCCGACCTCGGAGGCGCCGCCTTCCAGCACCGGCATGCCGGCCGCGACCTCGTCGGGAAATTCGCTGCGGACGTGGTCGGCGCGGGTGGGAGACACCTGGCCGAACTTGTTGGCCGACGGCGCGGCCACCCCGCCCTGCCCGTTCGGCTTGCCTGCCGCGAACGCCGCCAGCAGCGCCTGCGCCACCGGATGCGAGGGACAGCGGATGCCGATGCTGTCCTGGCCGCCGCTGACCGTGTCGGCGATGTGCTGCGCGCGCTTGAGGATCAGCGTCAGCGGACCGGGCCAGAAGGCGTCGATCAGCAGGCGCGCCTCGGGCGGCACCTCGGCCGCCCAGTACGACAGATCGCCCTGCGGCGCGATGTGCACGATCACAGGGTGGTTCGACGGCCGGCCCTTGGCGGCGTAGATCCTGCCCACGGCCTGCGGGTTTTCGGCGTCCGCGCCCAGGCCGTAGACGGTCTCGGTCGGAAACGCGACCAGCTCGCCGGCCAAGAGGCGGCGGGCGGCGGCGGCGATGTCTGCGGCGCTGGCGGAGTCGGGCGAAGCGGACATGGGGTTACTCGGGCGCCTGCATGCCCAGCGCGGCGGAGACACGCGCCGCGTCGGCCTGGGCCTGCTGCAGCGTCGGCGCGACAATGGTGACGTGGCCCATCTTGCGGCCGCGGCGCGCCTCGCGCTTGCCGTACAGGTGCAGCTTGGCCGTGGGCACCGCCAGCGCGGCGGCCCAGTCGGGCTCGCGCTGCGCGTCGCCGGTGGCCGACGGATACCAGATGTCGCCCAGGATGTTCAGCATCACCGCCGGCGCCAGCAGGTCGGTAGCGCCCAGCGGCAGGCCGGCCATGACGCGCGCCTGCTGCTCGAACTGGCTGGTGACGCAGGCGTCCATGGTGTAGTGGCCGCTGTTGTGCGGCCGCGGCGCGATCTCGTTGACGATCAGGCTGCCATCCTTGAGCACGAAGAATTCCACGCACAACACGCCGTGGTAGCCCAGGCCCTGGGCGATGGCCTGCGCGGCCGCGGTGGCCTGCGCCTGGCGTTCGGCGTGGGCGGCGTCGAGCTTGACCGGCGCCGCCGTCGATACGGCCAGGATGCCGTCGCGATGCACGTTGCGCGCCACCGGGAACACCACGCTGGCGCCGTCGAAACCGCGCGCGATCACGACCGAGATTTCGTAGTCCAGCGGCATCAGCGCTTCCAGCACGCAGGCCACGCCGCCGAACTCCGCGAACGCGGCCAGCGCGGCTTCGCGCGTGTCGATGCGGGCCTGGCCCTTGCCGTCGTAACCCAGGCGCGCCACCTTGAGGATGCCGGGGAACAGGCTGTCGGGCGCGGCGCGCAGGTCGGCCTCGCCGCGGATGGCGGCGTGCGGCGCGACCGCAATGCCCTGGCTGGCGATGAAGGCCTTCTCGGCGATGCGGTCCTGCACGATGGCGACCGCGTCAGCGGCCGGGCTGACGCGGCAGCGCGCCGCCAGCGCGCGCAGGCTGTCGGCCGGCACGTTCTCGAATTCGGTGGTGACGGCCTGACAGGTCTGCGCCAGGCGCGCCAGGCCGTCTTCGTCGTCATAGGCGGCCTGGATGTGCAGGTCCGCCACCATGCCGGCGGGGCATTCGGCGGCCGGGTCCAGCACCGCGACCTTGTAGCCCAGGCTTTGCGCCGCGTGGCAGAACATGCGGCCCAGTTGGCCGCCGCCCAGCAGGCCGAGCCAGCCGCCGGGGGCAATGGTGAAAGCGGTCGATTGCGTCATGGGGATCAGGCCTCGGGCGGAACCTTCATGTCGCGCGCGGCCTGCGTCTGGCGCGCGCGGAATGCCACCAGCTTCTTGTGCAGGCCGGCATCGGTGCCCGCCAGCGTGGCGATCAGGTGCAGCGCGGCGTTGGCGGCGCCGGCCTCGCCGATGGCGAAGGTGGCCACCGGCACGCCCTTGGGCATCTGCACGATCGACAGCAGCGAATCCTCGCCGCGCAGGTACTTGGACGGCACCGGCACGCCGAACACCGGCACTTCGGTCAGGGCCGCCATCATGCCCGGCAGGTGGGCCGCGCCGCCGGCGCCGGCGATGATGCCGCGCAAGCCGCGTTGATAGGCCGCGGCGCCATATTCGGCCATGTCCTGCGGCATGCGGTGCGCGGAAATCACGCGCGCCTCATAGGGCACGCCGAAGTCTTCGAGCATGGTGACGGCGTGCTTCATGACCTCCCAATCGCTGGAGGAACCCATGATCACGCCCACCACGGGGGGGGCCTCTGCCGCTGCGGAAGTCTTGGCTGTCATAACCGATGTCGAGTAGTTGGAGGGCCGCGGCGGTACCGCGAAACCCGCTATTTTACCCGGCGTCGGCGGCAGGCCTACGGCACGCTGCCCGAATCCAGCCAGAGATAGGTGGTGGGGTTGTCCGGGCAAGGCCCGAAGCCGCATTGCAGCGTGGTGCTGCCCAGATTGGCCAGCACCAGGATGAAAAACAGGGCCATGACCACTATGCCCAGCAGCGACACCGGCCGCTTGAGCATGTTGTCGCCCCATTTGCGGTCCACCGACAGCATCAGCACGCAAAACGCGATCAGGCCGCAGAAGGCGATGAAGGCCCAGGTATAGAAGTGCAGCCCCAGGAACGGCATGCCATAGCCAGGGTCGCCCGGAGCGATGTGCAGCAGTACCTGGCGGCCCGATGCCACCATGCCCCCGAGCGAGGCGGCGATGGTCATGGCATAGTGCATCGGCGAAGGCCCCAGCCGCAGGTTCAGCAGCAAGCCCACGCCCGCCAGCATGAAGGCTACCCGTTGCAGCAGGCACAACGGGCAGGGCAATTCGTCATAGGCGAACTGCCACACAAACGCCATGCCCAGGATGGCGGTCACGCCCAGCAGGGCCAGGGCATTGAGCACGCGCGAGCCGCGCGCCGGATTACGGGAAAAGATCATCGCGGCGCATCCTACAGCGACAGCGCCAGCGGGCTGTTCATGTGGAACTGGCACCAGGCGGCGAACACCAGCAGGGTGATCAGCCAGAAGGCGACGCAGGCGCGGCGCTTGCCCAGCATGCCGAACCACACGGCGACCAGTCCGGTCAGGAATGGCAACATCATGATCATGCGCAGCTCCTTTCTACATCCGGTGGGCGATGCGCCCAGGCGGCGGCTGCGGGCCGCGTCCGGCAAGTTGGCAGAAGGGAAGCCGCCGGGGACGCCGGCTTCCTGTTGCAGGTGCCGGCGAGTATAGCGTAACAATACGCAATAATTTTTACCAAAAAACAGGGATTACCCTGACCGCCCTGGCGCTCCGGGTAAAAAAAAACCGCCCGACGGAGCGGGCGGCTTCTTACGGCGGCGTCTCAGGCCACCAGGCGGTCGAGCGCTTCGCGGTATTTCGCCGCGGTCTTTTCCAGCACGTCCTTGGGCAGGCGCGGCGCCGGCGGGGTCTTGTCCCAGGTCTGGGTTTCGAGCCAGTCGCGCACGAACTGCTTGTCGAACGAAGGCGGGCTGATGCCCACGCGGTAGCCGTCGGCCGGCCAGAAGCGCGAGGAATCCGGCGTCAGCACTTCGTCCATCAGGTACAGCGTGCCGTCGTCGTCCAGGCCGAACTCGAACTTGGTGTCGGCGATGATGATGCCCTTGGTGGCGGCGAATTTGGCCGCTTCGGTGTACAGCTTGAGCGTGACGTCGCGGATGCGCTCGGCCATTTCCTGGCCGACTTCCTTGACCACGTGGGCGAAGTCGACGTTTTCGTCGTGCATGCCGAACTCGGCCTTGGCGGCGGGCGTGAAGATCGGCTCGGGCAGTTGGCTGGCCTGCTGCAGGCCGGCGGGCAGCTTGATGCCGCAGACGGCGCCGGTGGCCTGGTAGTCCTTCCAGCCGGAACCGATCAGGTAGCCGCGGGCCACCGCTTCCACCAGGATCGGCTTGAGGCGCTTGACCACCACGGCGCGGCCGCGCACCTGGTCGACTTCGTCGGGCGCGACCACGTCTTCGGGCTTGATGCCGGTGGAGTGGTTCGGCAGGATGTGGGCCAGCTTCTGCAGCCAGAACTCGGTCAGTTCGGTCAGCACCTGCCCCTTGCCGGGGATGGGATCGTCGAGGATGACGTCGAACGCAGAGATGCGGTCCGACGCGACGATCAGCAACTTGTCGTCGCCCACCGCGTACATGTCGCGGACCTTACCGCGGCCCAGCAGCGGCAAGGACTTGATGCTGGATTGATGCAAAGCAGAAGTCACGGAAAAATGGCCTATGGCAAAAATGGGGGTCGCGCAAAGCGCATAGGTTACTGCAAATAGCCCCTTCTTGCCGCGCGGCGGGCCCCGGGTTAGTCTGGCCGGATTCCAAGAAAATGCGCCGGCCGCGCATCGCGTCACGGCGCCCCCCTTACCCCTGGAGGAGACACAGTCGTATGCAGGATGCAACCCAGAAACGCCCGGCCCATGCCGACGCGCAGGTCCACCTGACCGGTGGCTGCCAATGCGGCGCGGTGCGCTACGCGGTCACCGACGAACCCATCATGGCGGCCACCTGTCATTGCCGCGATTGCCAGTATTCCAGCGGCGGCGCGCCGGCCCACGCGCTGATCCTGCCAGCCGGCTCGGTCACCCTGCTGCGCGGCCAGGCGCGCGAACACCGTTACCAGGGCGACTCCGGCCACACCGTCATGCGCAGCTTCTGCGCGGACTGTGGCACGCCGCTGTTCGGCGGCTCGGAAGGCATGGCCTACGAGGTGGTGCGGGCCGGCTCGCTCGACGACCCCGAGGCCTTCCACACCCGCGTCAGCCTGTGGACCGACTCGGCGCCGTCCTGGCACCACGTCGACAAGACCGTGCCGAACTTCCCCCGCAACGCCCCGCCCGCCTGAGGCGGGCACGACGCGCACGAAAAAAAGGCGGGCCCGCGAGGGCCCGCCTTTTCGCTGCCCGCCTCCCGGGGGAGGCGGCCGGCGGCTTACTGCACCACCTGCGCCAGCTTGCCCGAGGCGTACTGAGCGGCGATTTCGGTCAGCGGCAGCGCCTTGATCTTGCTGGCGTTGCCGGCGGTGCCGAACTCGGTGTAGCGAGCCACACAGATCGCCTTGGCGGCGGCGCGGGCCGGCTTCAGGTATTCGCGGGGGTCGAACTTCTCGGGGTTCTCGGCGAAGAAGCGGCGGATGGCGCCGGTCATGGCCAGGCGGATATCGGTGTCGATATTGATCTTGCGCACGCCGTACTTGATGGCTTCCTGGATTTCCTCGACCGGCACGCCGTAGGTTTCCTTCATGTTGCCGCCGAATTCACGGATCTCGGCCAGAAGTTCCTGCGGCACGCTGGAGCTGCCGTGCATCACCAGGTGGGTGTTGGGCAGGCGGGCGTGGATTTCCTTGATGCGGGCGATCGACAGGATGTCGCCAGTGGGCTTGCGCGTGAACTTGTAGGCGCCGTGGCTGGTGCCGATGGCGATGGCCAGGGCGTCCAACTGGGTGCGGCGCACGAAGTCGGCGGCCTGCTCGGGGTCGGTCAGCAACTGATCCATGGTCAGCTTGCCGTCGGCGCCATGGCCGTCTTCCTTGTCGCCTTCCATGGTTTCGAGCGAGCCCAGGCAGCCCAGTTCGCCTTCGACCGTCACGCCCAGCTTGTGGGCCACGTCCACCACCTTCTTGGTGACTTCGACGTTGTAGTCGTAGTCGGCGATGGTCTTGCCATCTTCCTTCAGCGAGCCGTCCATCATGACGCTGGAGAAGCCCAGGTCGATGGCGCCCTGGCAGACCTTGGGCGACTGGCCGTGATCCTGGTGCATGACCACGGGGATATGCGGGTAGGACTCCACGGCGGCCTGGATCAGGTGCTTCAGGAAGCCTTCGCCGGCGTACTTGCGGGCGCCGGCCGAGGCTTGCATGATCACCGGGCTGTCGGTCTCCGCCGCGGCTTCCATGATGGCCTGGACCTGTTCCAGGTTATTGACGTTGAATGCCGGGATGCCGTAGCCATGCTCGGCGGCGTGGTCGAGCAACTGGCGCATGGAGACTAGGGCCATGTGTGGTCCTCCTTAGGTACTGTCGATTGAAAGATGGTTGAAATCGAGCGGGATGATGGGATTTTACGGGGGATTCGAAGAAAGGTCTTGAAACGGCCGGTATCCCTATCCGCCAGGACTAAACCAATGGCCGCAACCGCGCGCGGGCCGCTTGCGCCATCCGGCTGGAATCGGCCCGGGACGCGGCCAGGCAGCCCCGCTCAGGGCCGTCCCGCGTGCGGCACGTCCACCTCGGTCACCAGGATCCGCCCTTCCGGCTTGGCGCGGCGGTTGGCCTCGATGAAATCGGGCGCGGCCGCCATGAACAGTGTCTTGCCGTCCGGCCCGCCCAGGGCGGCGGCGAAGATGCCCAGCTCGCCGGTATCGATCTGTTCCAGGATGCGGCCGCCGCGCGCCAGCCGCACGATGCGCTTGCCGATGGCGTCGGCCACCCACAGCGCGCCCTCGGCGTCCAGCGCGCCGCCGTCCGGCCCGATGGCCGACGCCGCGATCAGCGCGGACAGGTCATCCGACTCAGGCAAGGCGCCGAAGTGGGCCCAGTCGCGCCGCGGCCCCAGGGCGCCGTCCGCCAGGATGTCGAATTCCGAGATCCGGTTGCCGAAGGTCTCGTTGACGATCAGGGTCTTGCCGTCCGGCGTGATGAAGGAGCCGTTGGGGAACCACAATCCGTCCGCCACCACCTGCGCCACTCCGTCCGGGTCCACCCGCACCAGGGTGGTGGTGGCGAAGGGCGCGCCGGCCATCAGGTCGAAACCGAAATTGCCGACGTAGGCGCGGCCCTGCTCGTCAACCACCAGGTCATTGATTGGACCGCCGGTCAGGGCCGACAGGTCGCAATGCGTGACCAGCCGGCCGTCCGACTCGCGCCGCAGCAGCCTGCGATCCTTCATGGACGCGATCAGCAGGCGCCCATCGGGCAGCCAGCCCAGGCCGGACGGCTGCTCCAGAACGCGGCAGATGACCTCGACCCGGCCTTGCAGGTCGACGGCGATTACCTTGCCCGTATAGAAATCCGAGGCCCACAGGCGCCCTTCGTGCCAGCGCAGGCCTTCCAGGTAGGTATACCCCGAGGCCAGTACGGACAATTTGCGTTGCGGCATGGCGGTGTCTCCCACGGCGTTGTCTCCTTGTGGCGGCGGGCCTGGTCGGCCCTGTTGGGTGCTGCGTCCGGCTGCGCCGGGCGGGCCGGACCAGGCCATTTTGTCATGACGCCGGCCCGGCGGCAGTCGGGGTTGACCCGTCCCCAACCTGACAACCAACTGTCAGGTTCGCGGCGTTAACATCGCGCCCCAAGGGTTAACCCGCGCCGCGCCGGGTCCCCTCCGGCATATCCGTCATTGGACCGATTCGCCCCGCCCCATGCCGGCGGGTATGGCCTGTCCGGCCGACCGACCAGGTCCCTGTTTTCCGTTTTTGAAGATGAATACTAAGAAGCTGACGCGTTACATCGGCATCGCCATGGTGCTGGGCGTCGTGGTGGGCTATTTCTGCAACAAGTACGCGCAGAATGCGCAAGAGGCCAAGGACATCGCCTCGTACTTCAGCCTCATCACCGACATCTTCCTGCGCATGATCAAGATGATCATCGCGCCCCTGGTATTCGCCACCCTGGTGTCCGGCCTGGCCAGCATGAGCGATGCCAGCGCAGTCGGCCGCATCGGCCTGCGCGCCATGTTCTGGTTCATCGCCGCCTCGGCCATCTCGCTGCTGCTGGGCCTGGCGCTGGTCAACCTCTTCCAGCCGGGTGCGCACCTGAACCTGGCGCTGCCTGACGTCGGCGCCAGCGCCGGCCTGAAAACCGGCGACTTCACCCTCAAGGCCTTCATCGCGCACGTGTTCCCCAAGAGCATCGCCGAGGCCATGGCCAACAACGAGATCCTGCAGATCCTGGTGTTCTCGCTGTTCTTCGGCGCGGCGCTGTCGTTCATCCGCGGCAAGGGCCACAACACCATCTACAACATGATCGACGAGTTGGCCAAGATCATGTTCCGCGTCACCGACTACGTGATGCGCTTCGCGCCGCTGGGCGTGTTCGCCGCCATGGCCGCCGCCATCACCACCGAGGGCCTGGGCGTGCTGGTCAGCTACGGCAAGCTGATCGGCGAGTTCTACCTGGGCCTGGCGCTGCTGTGGGCCATCCTGTTCGGCGTCGGCTACCTGTTCCTGGGCAAGTCCACTTTCCGCCTGGGCGGCCTGATCAAGGAACCTACCCTGCTGGCCTTCTCGACCGCCAGCAGCGAATCGGCCTATCCCAAGACCATCGAGGCGCTGGAGCGTTTCGGCGTGTCCAAGCGCATCTCGGGCTTCGTGCTGCCGCTGGGCTACTCGTTCAACCTGGACGGCTCGATGATGTACCAGTCGTTCGCGGTGCTGTTCATCGCGCAGGCCTACAACATCCAGATGAGCTTCTCGCAGCAGTTGACGCTGCTGCTGGTGCTGATGGTGACCAGCAAGGGCATGGCCGGCGTGGCGCGCGCCTCGCTGGTGGTGGTGGCGGCGACGTTGCCGATGTTCCACCTGCCCGAGGCCGGCCTGCTGCTGATCATGGGCATCGACCAGTTCTTCGACATGGGCCGCACCGCCACCAACGTGGTCGGCAACAGCCTTGCCACCGCGGTCATCGCCAAGATGGAAGGCAAGGAAGAGGACCTGGCGGCCGATGCCGGGGCCTGCGCCGCAACCGCGCAACCGGCCCGCGCGGCCACGCGCGAGGCCTGAACACGACCGATCGCGCGCGAGCCCCGCCCGCGATCAGTCGTTGACCGAGCACGACACGGGCGTGCCGTCCTCGAATTCCACGTCGTAGGTGTGCTCCGGGTCCCACGGTAGCGTAAACCACAGTTCGTAGCCGTCGCCATCCTCATCGAACAGCCACAGCGCGCGCAGCACGGCTTTCTCGGCCATGGCCTCGGCGCTTTCCTCGCGCAGCAACTGGTCGTCCTCGATGCCGAGCTTCTTGTAGTGCTCGTACGAGTAGTTGTCGAGCAGGAAGTCGGCGGCGGCCAGGATCTGCTCATCGAGATTGTCGATGATGGCCTTGACCACCTTGGACGCCGCCCCGGCCGGCTCTTCGCCGTCGGTCTGGACCATGACGTGGATCGGCGGACGGCCCTCGCCCACCGGCACGTTTTCCGCGGCCCAGAGATCGGGTTCTTCAGGGTCCTGGGTGAAATTGAATCGTGCCATCGTGCGCTCCGGAAAAATAAGGGAGACGGGCCGCGCAAGCCGCGGCCACCTCGTCATCACCCATTTAACCAGATGCGCGTGTCCGCCGCTTATCCGGCGACAAGCGGCGGACACGTTTCCGCGGCGCAGCGGCGGCGGGCTGCAGGCCGGCATGGCGCCCGCCGCCCGGCCCTGCGTGTCAGGCCGCCACCAGGCCGCGCGCCTGGACAGCCGGCGCCAGCGCCCGAGCGGTCGGATAATGGGTCGAAAACACCAGCCGGCCGGCGCTCCAGGTGTAGCCGACCAGCGGCAACGCGCCGACCTGCGCCACCGCCACCAGATCGGCGCGCAGGCCCGCCGCGATGCGGCCGCGATCCGACAGGCCGCAGGCGTCGGCCGGATTGGCCGTGACCAGCGCCATCGCCTGCGGCAGCGTCAGCTCGGTCTGCGCCGCCGCCGCGAAAGCCGCGGCGATCAGCGTGGATGGCTGGTAGTCCGAGCACAGGCAGCTCGCCACGCCGGCGCGGATCGCGTCGATGGCGCGCATCGAGCCGCTCTGGCTCTTGCCGCGCAGCACGTTGGGCGCGCCCAGGATGGTGGGCAGGCCGCAGGAGACGGCGGCGCGGGCGGTGTCCAGGGTGATCGGGAATTCGCTCATCGCCACGCCCAGGTTGCGCATGGTGGCGATGCGATGGATCGAATCGTCGTCATGGCTGGCGGTCGGGATGCCCAGGCCGCGCGCATGCGCCAGCAGGGTCTCGACACGCTGCACCGCGCCGTCCTTGGCGCGGGTCTTGGCGTGCGCGGTCGCTTCGGCCTGCTCGCGGCTCATGGCGTGGTTGCCGATCATGTACTGCAGGTACGACTCCAGCGTCTTGAACTGGCCCTGGCCGGGCGAGTGGTCCATCACCGACAACAGATCCACCGCGCCCTCGTCCATCAACTGCCGCAGCACCGGCGCCGAGGTCGCGTCGGTGACTTCATAGCGGCAATGCACGCGGTTGTCGACCAGGCTGTGCGGGCGGAAGGCGCGCACGCCGCGCACCACCTGGGCGGCGGTCTCGTTGTTGCGCACGCCCCATTCGCTGTTGGCGAACGACAGCGCGTGGTAGGGCGTGGTGATGCCGGCCGCCGCGTTGCGGCGGTCCACCTGCGCCACCGCGAAGTCCAGCGGAAACAGCACCTTCGAGCGCGGCTCGGCTTCCTTCTCGATGGCGTCGCAATGCAGGTCGATCAGGCCCGGCACCAGCGTCAGGCCGCGCAGGTCGAGCTCGCGCGCGGCGCGGGCGCCGTCGGGCGCGACGGCCGCGATGACACCGTCCTCGATCAGGACGGCGCCGTCTTCCAGCACGCGGTCCGGCAGCACGACGCGGGCGTGGGTCAGGTAGGTGCTGGTCATGCTCACTCCAGTTCGACGGCGGCCTGCGCGGGGCGCAGGGGCAGGATTCGGGACGCCACGGCGTCGCGCACTTCGGCGTCGTGGAAAATGCCCAGCAGACAGCGGCCGGCGGCGCGCGCTTCGCGGATCAGTTCCACCACCACGGCGCGGTTGTCCGGGTCCAGCGAGGCAGTCGGTTCGTCCAGCAGCAGGATGGGATGCTGGGCGATGAAGCCGCGGGCGATGTTGACGCGCTGCTGTTCGCCGCCCGAGAAGGTGGCGGGCGCCAGTCCCCACAGGCGCTGCGGCACGTTCAGGCGCCGCAGCATGGCGCCGGCGCGCTCGCGCGCCTCGCCCGGCTCGACGCCGGCCACGCGCAGCGGCTCGGCCACCACGTCCAGCGCCGACACGCGCGGGATCACCCGCAGGAACTGGCTGACGTAGCCGATGACGTCGCGCCGCAGCGCCAGGATGCGCTGCTCGGGCGCGCCGACCAGTTCGACCCAGTCATCGCCGGCGCGCACGCGGATGCTGCCTTCGGTGGCCAGGTAATTGCCGTACAGGCAGCGCAGCAAGGTGCTCTTGCCGGTGCCCGAGGGGCCGGCCAGCACCAGGCAGTCGCCGGCGGCGGCGTCGAAATCGACCGCCTCCAGCACCGGCAGGCGGATGCCGCCCTGGTTGTGCAGGGTGAACATCTTTCCGAGGCCCCGCACCTCGATCATGGGTTTCGCGACAGTCATGGTCAGCTCTGCAAAATGGAAGACACCAGCAACTGGGTATAGGGATGCTGCGGATCGTCGAGGATCTGGTCGGTCAGGCCGCTTTCGACCACCTCGCCGCCGCGCATCACCAGGGTGCGGTGCGCCAGCAGGCGCGCCACCGCCAGGTCGTGGGTGACGACGATGGCTGCCAGGCCCAGGTCGGTCACCAGTTGGCGCAGCAGGTCCAGCAGGCGGGCCTGCACCGACACATCCAGCGACGCTGTCGGCTCGTCCATGAACACCAGGCGCGGATGGGTCACCAGGTTGCGGGCGATCTGCAGGCGCTGCTGCATGCCGCCGGAGAACGAGGCCGGCGCATCGTCCAGGCGGCCGGCGTCGATCTCCATCTTTTGCAGCCAGTTGCCCGCGGCCTGGCGCAACTCTGCGTAGTGGCGCTCGCCCACCGCCATCAGGCGCTCGGCGATGTTGGCGCCGGCGCTGACCTGCATGCGCAGGCCGTCGCGGGCGTTCTGGCGCACAAAGCCCCAGTCGGTGCGGGCCAGCAGCCGCAGGCGCGCGCCGGACAGCGCGGCCAGGTCGGTGAAACCCTGGTCGCGGGTGTCGTACCAGACGCTGCCGGCGTCGGGCGCGGTCTGGTACGACACGGCCGACAGCAGCGTGCTCTTGCCGGAACCGGACTCGCCCACCACGCACAGCACTTCGCCGGGAAAGAGGTCGAAACTGACGTTGCGGCAACCGTGCACGCCGTCCCAGGTGCGCGTCATGCCGCGCACGGAAAGCAAGGGTTGGGCGTTCATGCGGTGGCTCCCTTTTCGGCTTGCGCGGCCTGGCGGTCGTTGCAGTATTCGGTATCGGAGCAGACGAAGCGGCGCGTGCCGGCATCGTCCAGGATGATCTCGTCGAGGAAGCTGTCGCGCGAGCCGCACAGGTCGCAGCATTCCGACCACTTCTCCACAGTGAAGGGATGGTCCTCGAAGTCCAGGCTCTTGACCCGGGTGTAAGGCGGCACGGCGTAGACCCGCTTCTCGCGGCCGGCGCCGAACAGCATCAGCGCCGGGCTGTTGTCCAGCTTGGGGTTGTCGAACTTCGGGATCGGCGACGGCCGCATCATGTAGCGGTCGTTGACGATCACGGGATAGTCGTAGGTGGTGGCGATGTGACCATGCTGGGCGATGTCCTCGTACAGTTTGACGTGCATGCCGCCATATTCGGCCAGCGCGTGCATGGTGCGGGTCTCGGTCTCGCTCGGCTCGAGCCAGCGCAGCGGCTCGGGGATCGGCACCTGGAACACCATGATCTGGTCGGCCCGCAGCGGCGTTTCCGGAATGCGGTGGCGCGTCTGCACGATGCTGGCGTCGCGGGTCGATTCGGTGGTGGCCACGCCGCTCACGCGGCCGAAGAAGCGGCGGATGCTGATGGCGTTAGTGGTGTCGTCCGAGCCCTGGTCGATCACCTTGAGCACATCGCCCGGGCCGATGATCGACGCGGTCACCTGGATGCCGCCCGTGCCCCAGCCATAGGGCAGCGGCATCTCTCGGCTGCCGAACGGCACCTGGTAGCCGGGAATCGCCACCGCCTTGAGCAATGCGCGTCGCAGCATGCGCTTGGTGGACTCGTCGAGGTAGGCGTAGTTGTAGTGCTCGTCGCGTTCGACCGCGGCGCCGGGGGTGGGGGAAGTCTTCATGGAGCAACGGCCTCATCCAGATGGCGGGGGTTCTCGGGGGCTGGCGCGGCGCGCTCGGCGCGCAGGCGGCGCAGCAGTTCCAGGTTGGCCTGGAAGTCCACGTAGTGCGGCAGCTTCAAGTGCTGCACGAAACCGGAGGCCTCGACGTTGTCGCTGTGGTACAGCACGAACTCGTGGTCGTTGGCAGGCGAGTCGGCGCGTTCGCCGAGTTCCCGCGCCTTCAGGGCACGATCCACCAGCGCCATCGACATGGCCTTGCGCTCGCCGTAGCCGAACGTCAGGCCATAGCCGCGGGTGAACTTGGGGCCTTCCTCGGCGTTGCCGGCGAACTGGCTCACCATCTGGCATTCGGTGATCTCGATCTCGCCCACCGTGACGGCGAAACCCAGTTCCTCGATGTGCATCTCGACTTCCACGAAGCCGTAGCGGATCTCGGCGGCGAACGGGTGCGTGTTGCCGTAGCCGCGCTGCGTCGAATAGCCCATCGACAAGAGGAAACCCTCGTCGGCGCGCGCCAGGTTCTGCAGGCGGGCGGCGCGCGAGGCAGGAAAGTCCAGCGGCTGGCGCGTCAGGTCGAACGGCTCGGGATCGCCCTCGGGCACCGCCTCGGCGTCGATCAGGTCGTCGTGCGCCAGCAGGTCGGTAACGCGCGGCATGGCGCTGTCCAGCGGCTCGTTGCCCGCCGGCAGGGCGTCGGCCTCGCGCCCGGCTTCCAGCGAGAAGTCCAGCAGGCGCTGGGTGTAGTCATAGGTCGGCCCGAGGATCTGGCCGCCGGGCACGTCCTTGAAAGTCGACGAGATGCGGCGCTGCAGGCGCATCTCGCCGGTGTCGATTGGCTGGGTGTAGCCATAGCGCGACAGCGTGGTGCGATAGGCGCGCAGCAGGAACACCGCCTCGATCACGTCGCCGGCGGCCTGCTTGAGCGCCAGTGCCGCCAGTTGCGGATCGTAGAGCGAGCCTTCGGCCATCACGCGCGACACCGCCAGCGGCATCTGTTCGCGGATCTGCTCCAGGCTCAGTTCGGGCAGGGCCCGGTCGCCGCGCCGATAGTCGTCCAGCATGCGGTAGGAATTGAGGATGGCGCGCTCGCCCCCTTTGACGGCCACGTACATGTCAGCTCTCCACGCGCGTGCCGCGGGGCAGCGCGCACAGTTGCCGCCCGTGCGTCAGGAACACGTCGACGCCCAGCGGAAAACGTTGATGGTTGATGCGCCATTCACGCCAGAAGCCGTCCGGCAGGCCGGCGGCGCGCAGCGCCTGGCGGCTCTGGATGCCGGGGCCGGCCAGCGAGACCTCGGGACCGGCGTCCAGCGACGCGACCTCGATCAACAGCGTGGTGGACAGGTCCGGATAGGCCGGATCGCCGGGATGGCACGACGCCAGCGCGGGCACGCCGCCGCCCGCCGGCACCGCCGCGAAGCGCGCCAGCGAAGCCGACGGCACCATCGGGCAGGCGCAATGGAAACGCACGTAATCCAGCACGCCAGCATCCAGGCCCTGCGGCAGCCACAGCGGCGTGTCCACGTCCACCAGCGTCAGCAGCAGCGCGGTCAGCGCCGGCGACAGGCCGGCCGGCACGCCGCTGGCGGCGGCCACTTCATACACGCGGCCCGGATGCGCCATGGCGTCGAGCGCGGTGCGGAAGGTGGCCTGGGCGTCGTTCACCGGGTCCGCGAAGCCCGGCAGCAGTTTGCGGCTGGCGGCCGCGGCGCCAAGAAGTTCTTGATGCATGTCAGTCCTCGCCTCGCACCATCGTGAAGAATTCGACCTTGGTCTGCGCGGCGACGCGCGCCTGGCGCTCGATGCGCTCGGCGCGTTCGCGCGCCAGCGGCTGGATAAGATGCGCCTGCACCGTGTCGTGCCAGTCGGGCAATTGCAGCAGCGCGTCGGCCACCGCCGCCTGTTCGGCATGGCGCAACGACCGGCCCTGCACGTAGGCGATGCCGACCACGCCGTTGTCCAGGCTGACGGCGCAGCGCGTCACGGTCATTTCCCCCAGGTTGAAGCGTGCCCCGGTGCCGCCGCTGCGGGCCCGCACCATGGCCATGCCGGTCTGCGCCGGGCGCAGCATCCGGTGCGGCGGCACGCCGCCAAGCGCGCCGAACTTCCCTTCCAGCATGGCCGGATCAGCCATTGCCAACACCCGCATCCAGGCGGCCCGTTGCGCCTGGATTTCCCCCGGCGCGGTTTGTGGATGGTCCATTATTTCCTCTAAACGTCTAGACGACTGGATGAGTATGATCGCGTTCAGGTGGAAGTTCAACAGCCTGGCGTGAATCTTTGATGACAGTTGCGGCGGGGACGCATTGCCTATCCCGCGTCCGCCGCTTGGTGCACAATCACAGCCATTCCTGATGAAGCTGATATGACAGCACGAGCACATCCCATGGTCGAAAGAGGTTCCGGTATCGCCGTGTGGCGACAGATTGGCGAATCGCTGGCGGACGACATCCGCAACAAGCTGTACATGGCGGGCGAACAGCTGCCCTCCGAACCGGAGCTGGCCGCCAAGTTCTCCGTCAACCGCCATACCATCCGGCGCGCCATGGGCGAGCTGGAACAGAGCGGGCTGGTGCGCATCGAACAGGGCCGCGGCACCTTCGTGCAGGAACACGCCATCGACTACGCCATCGGCAAGCGCACGCGCTTTTCCGAGAACCTGCGCAGCCAGGGCATGCTGGGGCACCTCGAAGCCCTGGGCAGCCAGACACTGCGCGCCGCCGACATCGCCAAGCACCTGGGCCTGGCGCGCAATGCCCCGCTGCTGCGGGTGCAGATGGTGGGCAAGGCCGAGAACCGCCCCATCAGCACCTCCGAGCACTACTTCGATGAAAAGCGCTTCCCCGACTTCATCGAGCGCCTGAACGCGCTGCGCTCGGTCTCGAAGGTCTACGCCCATTACGACATCGACGACTACACCCGCAAATGGTCGCGCATCACCGCCACGCTGCCGTCGCCGGACGTGGCGCGCATCCTGGGGCAACCCAAGACGCGCCCGATCCTGCAGGTGGAAGCCCTGAACGTGGACCAGGCCGGCGCGCCGTTGCAATACAGCATCACCCGTTTCGTCGGCGACCTGGTGCAACTCATGGTGACCGACGACAGTTGAGGCCGGCGCGCGGCCCCGGGGGGCGGGCGCCCGCGGCGACCTCCGCCGCCACTCATCTAGACATCTGGTTGTAATGCAACACCGCTAACTTTCCATTCATGAACCCAGCACACGCCCCCTCGCCCCTGGCCGGTGTCACAGGCCAACGTATCCTGACCCCGCGCGGCATCGAACACGCCAGCCTGCGATTCCATGGAGAACTGATCGACGACGCCAGCAACGCGGCCGCGCGCGGCGCGGCCTGGTTCGACGCCGGCAATCTGCTGGTGTTGCCCGGCATCGTCGACCTGCATGGCGACGCCTTCGAACGCGCCATCATGCCGCGCCCCAGCGTCACTTTTCCCTACGACGGCGCCTTGTTCGACGTCGACCGCCAATTGCTGGCCAACGGCATCACCACCGAATTCCACGGCGTCACCCTGTCCTGGGAAGGCGGCCTGCGCGGCGAGGCCTACGCCGAACGCATGTTCGCGGCGCTCGAGCGCATGGGACCCATCATGGGCGCGCGCCACTATGTGCACCTGCGCTTCGAGACCCACCACGTGGGTGGGGTCGAGACCGCGCAGCAATGGATCCGCGACGGCCGCGTACGCTTCCTGGCGCTCAACGACCACCTGCCCAGCATGGCGCGCCGCCTGGGCGACGACCGCAAGCTGTTGCAGTACGCCGACCGCGCCGAATGCGACCTGGACACCTTCCAGGAACGCATCCGCCGCGCCATGGGCGCGGCCGACTCCGTGGCCGACGCCATGCGCGAGCTGACCGCCAGCGCGCAGGCCGCCGGACTGCGGGTCGCCTCGCACGACGACCCCGACGCCGCCACCCGCCGCTATTACCACCAACTGGGCTGCGGCGTGGCGGAATTCCCGCTGACGCGCGAAGCCGCCAGCGTGGCGCGCGACCTGGGCAACGCAGTGGTGTTCGGCGCCCCGAACGTGGTGCGCGGCGGCAGCCATACCAACGCCCCCGGCGCCACGGAGATGGTCCGCGCCGGCCTGTGCGACATCCTCACTTCCGACTATTACTACCCCGCCCCGCTGGCGGCGGCGCTGCGTCTGGTGAACGACGGCGTGCTGCCGCTGCAACAGGCCTGGAACCTGGTGTCGCTGAACCCGGCCCGCGCCGCCGGCCTGCAGGACCGCGGCGCGCTGGCGCCCGGACTGATCGCCGACGCCATCGTGGTCGATGACCAGGTGCCCGGCCTGCCGCGCGTGTGCGCCGCCATCGTCGGCGGCGAACTGCGCTACGCCACCCGCGCCTTCGGCGACGACCGCAGCCAGCGCATGGCGGCCTGATCATGCCGTCGGCCCACCGCTACGCGCTGTACCTGGCCCCCACCGGCCCCTGGCGTGAACGCGGCAGCCGCTGGCTGGGCCGCTGCGCCGACACCGGCGCGGCCCTGCCGCCGCTGCCCGGCCAGCCCGAGGCCGCGCGCGAATGGACCCGCGCGCCGCGCCACTATGGCCTGCACGCCACCCTGAAACCGCCGTTCCGGCTGCGCACCGGCGCCGCGCCGCGGGATGTCGATGCCGCCGCGCGCCAGCTCGCAGCGAGCGACAGCGCCTTCGGCATTCAGCTCGAATGCGAGCCGCTGCGCGGCTTCCTGGCATGGCGCATCGCGCCTGCCGACACGGCGGGCCGCGACCGTATCAACGCCCTGGCCGCCGCCGCCGTGCGGGGCCTGGACGACCTGCGGGCCGCGCCCGGCACCGACGAACTGGCCCGGCGCCAGGCGCACGCGCTATCACCCGAACAACAGGCCATGCTGGCGCGCTGGGGCTATCCCTATGTGTTCGACACCTTCACCTTCCACATCACGCTGACCGGCAAGCTCGACGGCGCCGTACTGGAGCAGGCGCAGGCCGGCATCGCGGCGTTCGCCGATCCGCTGCGCGGCCAGCCGATGACGGTGCCCGGCGTCAGTGTCTACGTACAGCCGGCAGCGGGCGCCGACTTCATCGTCGCGCGCCACTATCACTTCGATGGCGGCCACGTCGACGCGGCGGGCGCGGCCTACCTGGAAGGACCGGCCAGCGCATGAACCCACCCGTTGCCGCCAGCGGCGAACGCCTGGTCTACCTGATGGGCGCATCCGGCAGCGGCAAGGACACCCTGCTGCGACTGCTGCGGGCCGGGCTGCGCGGCGACGAACCGGTGCTGGTGGCGCACCGCTACATCACGCGCGACAGCGGCGCCACCGAGGACGCGCTGCGCCTGAGCGTCGACGAATTCGCGCGCCGCGCCGCGCTGGGCTGCTTCGCCTTGCGCTGGAGCAGCCATGGCCTGCACTACGGCATCGGCATCGAAGTCGATACCTGGCTGGAGTGCGGCGCGGCCGTCATCATCAATGGCTCGCGCGCCCACCTGGCCGAGGCGCATCGGCGCTATCCGGCACTGACCGCGGTCGAGATCAGCGTCGATCCCGGCCTGCTGGCGCGACGGTTGGCCGAGCGCGGTCGCGAAAGCGCGGCGCAGATCGCCGAGCGCCTGCGCCGCGCCGCGCAGGCCTTCCGCGTACCCGCGGGTTGCCGCCTGCTGCGCGTGGGCAACAACGGCGCGCCCGAAACCGCCGCCGCCGAACTGCTGCGCATCGCCCGTGACCGCCTGAGCGCCTGATGCCGCCGGACACGGCGCTTGCAGCGGCCGGTCGGGACCGCGTCATTGCGACGGCCGGGCCTGCGAATCCAGGCCGGCGCACAATTCCAGCAGGATCTCCGAAAAGCGTTCCTCGGCGGCCAGCGCCTGCTCGCGCCGGCGCCGGATCAGGTTGATCGGCGGCAGCTCCCAACCGAAGTCCCACGGCACCATGCCGAGCTTGCCACGCTGGCACAATTCGCGCGCGATGTCCTCGGGCACCACCGATACCAGCGCGGGGTTGGCGCTCAGCATGCCCTCGATCACATCGGTGGAATAGGCTTCGAGCACCGGCGCGGGCGAGCGCAGCCCGGCGCGGATGAAATGCTCGACGATCAACTGGCGCGTCGGTGTATTGACGGCCGGCAGCACCCAGTCCATCTCGGCCAGCGCCGCCCAGTCGGGCCGGCGCCGCGCCAGCCGCTGTGCCAGCCGGCCGTGCGCGATAAGCCGTGGCTGCTGGCAATACAGCACCCGATGGGTCAGGTCGTCTTGCGCCGCGGTCGACGTGGCCCGGCTGATGATGCAATCGAGCTCGTGCCGCCGCAGCATCGGCACCAGGTGGTCGGTGGTGGCCCGATGCAAAGTCAGCGTGACGCCATGGCGCTGGTGCAAGCGGCCGATGGCGGCGGTCAGCAGCGCGCTGGACACGTACGGCACCACGCCCACGTGCAAGTGCGCGGCGCGGCCATCGTGCAACGCCTCGACTTCGCGCGCCCACAGCGCCAGGTCGCTCTGCATGCGGCGCGCGCGCACCAGCGCCAGCTCGCCCAGCGCGGTGGGCTGCAGGCCGCGCCCGGTGCGCAGGAACAGCGGCGCGCCGAAGATGCCCTCGAGCTCGGCCAGCGCCTTGGTCGCCGCCGGCTGGCTGATGCCGGTGACCGCCGCCACGCGAGTCAGCGTGCCATGCCGGGCAATGTTCTCCAGCAAAACCAGATGGCGCTGCCGGAGGCGGTTGGCAAGACGGGCCGCGTCCCAGGCCATGGCCGTTCTTCCTATAACTGAATAGTTATTGAATTATGCCAACAATGGCCAACAGAGTTATTTCAGGCTCCTATACTGCATCCGATCCCAACCCTCGCATCCCTGTCGCCCCATGTCCGACTTCACCACCCGCCCGGAAATCCGCGGCACCTTCGGCGTTGTCTCGTCCACGCACTGGCTGGCCTCGCAAGTCGCCATGGGCGTGCTGGAACGCGGCGGCAATGCCTTCGATGCCGCGGTGGCCGGCGGCTTCACGCTGCAGATCGTCGAGCCGCACCTGAATGGTCCGGGCGGCGAAGTGCCGATTCTGCTTTGGAGCGAGCGGGAAGGCCGCATGCGCGCGCTGTGCGGCCAGGGCCCGGCGCCGGCGCTGGCCACGCCGGCCTATTTCCGTGGATTGGGCGTGGACCTGGTGCCCGGCATCGGCCTGCTGCCCGCCACCGTGCCAGGCGCTTTCGGTGCCTGGCTGACCCTGCTGCGCGACTATGGCACCTGGGAACTGTCCGAGGTGCTGCGTCCAGCCATCGACTATGCCCGCAACGGCTTCCCGCTGGTGCCGCGCATTTCGCAGGCGATCCTGGCGGTGCAGGCGCTGTTCCGCGACGAATGGACCAGCTCTGCCGGAGTCTGGTTGCCCGATGGCAAGGTGCCTGCGCCCGGCGCGCTGCTGCGCACGCCGGCGATAGCCGCCACCTACACCCGCATCCTGGACGAAGCCCACGCGGCCTCGACCGACCGCCGTGGCCGCATCGACGCCGCGCTGGCCATCTGGTACCGCGGCTTCGTCGCCGACGCGATCGACGCCTACTACACCCATGAAGCGGTGCGCGACACCACGGGCCAGCGCAATCGCGGCCTGCTGCGCAAGGCCGATCTGGCCGACTGGCGCGCCCGCTACGACGATCCGCTCACCCTGCAATATGGCCGCTACACCGTGGCCAAGTGCGGTGTATGGTCGCAAGGCCCTGCGCACCTGCAACAGTTGGCGCTGCTGCGCCACCTGGAGATGGATGCGCTGGACCCGGCCTCGCCGCAATTCGTGCACCGCGTGGCCGAGGCCGCCAAGCTGGCCTTCGCCGACCGCGCCGCCTGGTATGGCGACCCCGACTTCGTCGACGTGCCATTGGCCGCCCTGCTGAGCGACGACTATGCCCGCGCGCGCGCCGCCGGCATCGGCGCCCGCGCCGCCACGACGCTGCAGCCGGGCGCCCCGGCCGGCCGCGCGCCGCGCCTGCCCGACCTGGACGCGGCCGTGCGCACGCTGGCCGCATCCGACACGCGCTTCGGCGTGGGCGAGCCGACGTTCGCGGCGCTGCCCCCCGTGGCCGAATGGGCCCAACGCGAGATCTTCGTCGGCGACACCTGCCAGATCGACGTCATCGACCGCGACGGCAACATGGTGGCCGCCACGCCGTCCGGCGGTTGGCTGTCGTCCAGCCCGGTGGTGCCAGCGCTGGGCTTTCCGCTGACCACGCGCTTGCAGATGACCTGGCTGGACGAAGGCGTGCCCGGCCAGTTGCAACCCGGAAAACGGCCCTGCACCACGCTGTCGCCCGGCCTGGCGCTGCGCGACGGCCTGCCCTACATGGCCTTCGGCACGCCCGGCGGCGACCAGCAGGATCAGTGGACCGTGTCTTTCTTCCTGCGCCACGCAATGGGCCTGAACCTGCAGGAGGCGATCGACGCGCCGTCCTGGCACATCGACCATTTCCCGGGCTCGTTCTGGCCCCGTGCGCTGACGCTGAACCGCCTGACCGTCGAGGGCCGCCTGCCCGAAGCCACGCGGCAGGCGCTGCGCGAGGCGGGCCATGAGCTGCGCGTCGGCCCCGACTGGTCCGAAGGCCGCATCAGCGCCTGCACCCGCGAACCGGCCGCCGGCGGCGGCCTGCTGCTGCGCGCCGCCGCCAACCCGCGCGGCATGCAGGGCTACGCGGTCGGCAGATGAACCGATTTTCCATCCAGCCGGCGACCAGACCGGCCTTATCGCAAGGGGTAAACACCATGAAGACCATCCGACGACTGTTGCGCGCCTGCGCCCTGACCGTGGCCTGCGCCGCGCCCGCGCTGGCCCATGCCGCCTGGCCCGAAAAGCCGATCACGCTGATCGTGCCATGGGCGGCCGGCGGCTCCACCGACATCCTGGCACGCGTGCTGTCCGAAGGACTGACGCAATCGCTCGGCCAACCGGTAATCGTTGAGAACCGCTCGGGCGCCTCGGGCAACATCGGCAGCACGTTCGTCGCGCGCGCCAAGCCCGACGGCTACACCCTGCTGGTCGGTTCGATGAGCACCCATACCATGAACCAGGCGCTCTACAGCAACATGCCGTTCGACGGCGTCAAGGATTTCACGCCGATCGCCGAACTGGCGCTGGTCACCAACACCATGGTGGTCCA
Source organism: Achromobacter sp. 46006 (assembly GCF_059761975.1). Classification (NCBI taxonomy): domain Bacteria; kingdom Pseudomonadati; phylum Pseudomonadota; class Betaproteobacteria; order Burkholderiales; family Alcaligenaceae; genus Achromobacter; species Achromobacter sp. 46006. The sequence continues at coordinate 31,927 of NZ_JCBANN010000031.1, read as the reverse complement.
TCCCTCGGTGCCGGCCAGCAACGTCAAGGAATTCATCGACTACCTCAAGGCCAACCCCGACAAGGTGGCCTACGCCTCGGCCGGCCAGGGCTCGACCAACCACCTGAGCGCCGCCCTGTTCGAGAAGGCCGCCGGCGTGAAGATGATGCACATCCCCTACCGTGGCGGCGCGCCCGCGGTGCTGGACACGGTGGCTGGCCGCACCCAGGTGCTGTTCAGCGCCGGCACCCAGACCCTGCCGCACGTGCAGACCGGCAAGCTCAAACTGCTGGCCGTTACGGAGGAAAAGCGCTCGCCGCTGCTGCCCCAGGTGCCGACCGTGGCCGAGACCCTGCCCGGCTATGAATTGTCGGTCTGGTACGGCGCCTTCGGCCCGGCCGGCATGCCGCCCGAGCTGACCGCCCGCCTGAACCAGGAGATCAACAAGATCCTCAAGCGCCCCGAAGTCGTCAAGAAGATGGGCGACATGGGCGTGCTGCTGCTCGACACCACGCCGGAACAGTTCGGCCAGGTGCTGGCGCGCGACGCCGACAAATACGGCAAGTTGATCAAGGAACTGGGAATCACCGCCGAATGAGCCTTCCGCCCGACACCGTCGAGCGCCTCGCGCAAGCCTATGACGGGGCCTCGGCCCCGGCCGCCTTCGCCGCGCTCGACGCACATGCCCACGCCACGCTGGGGCACACGCTGTGCACCATCAACCGCCATGACGCAGAACGCATGCGGGTGGTGCGGCTGTACAGTTCGAACCCCGCCGCCTATCCGCCCGGCGGCAGCAAGGACAAGCGCGGCACGGCCTGGGGCCGCCACGTGCTGCTCGAACGCCAGGTCTTCATCGGCGAGGGCGTCGACGCGATCCGCGAATTCTTCGACGACCATGACGCGATCCAGGCGCTCGGCCTGCAATCGGTGATCAACGTGCCGGTGGTATTCGACGGCGCCTGCCTGGGCACCGTCAACTTCCTGATGCCGCGCGCGGCGCTGGCGCCGGCCGACATCGCCGCGGCCCGGCTGGCGGGCCTGCTGGCCCTGCCGGCCTTTCTGGCGCTCACGCCGGCCGGTTGAAATGCGGGGCGCGCCTCGGCGCGCCCCGGGCTCAGATCAGCGCGCGGCGGATGCGGGCCGAGGCCATGTCGATCACCACCACGAAGCCGACGATGATGATCATCACCGCGCAGGTCTCGGCGTAGCGGAAGCTGCGGATGATTTCCCACAGCACGGTGCCGATGCCGCCGGCGCCGACGATGCCCACCACCGAGGCCGAGCGCACGTTCGACTCGAAGCGGTAAAGCGAGTACGAGATCCACAGCGGCAGCACCTGCGGGATCACGCCGTAGACGATCTCTTCGAGCGCATTGGCGCCGGTGGCGCGCACGCCTTCCACCGGACGCGGGTCGATGGCCTCGACCGCCTCGGAGAACAGCTTGGCCAGCACGCCGGTGGTGTGCACCCACAGCGCCAGCACGCCGGCGAAGGGCCCCAGCCCCACGGCCACGATGAACAGCATCGCGAACACCATTTCGTTGATGGCGCGGCAGGCGTCCATCAGGCGCCGCATCGGCTGGTAGACCCAGGCCGGCACCATGTTCGACGAGCACAGCAGCCCCAGCGGCACGGCCAGCACAATCGCCAGGAACGTGCCCCACACCGCGATCTGCACCGTCACGATCATCTCGTCCAGATACATGCGCCAATCGCGGAAATTGGGCGGGAAGAAGTCCGCGGCGAACTGGGCCATGTTGCCCGAGTCCCGCAACAGGTCCAGCGGCCGCATGTCGGCGCCGCGCCAGGACATGACCAGCAGCGCCAGCACGAAGGCCCAGACGAGCAGGACCGGCAGCGACGAGCGCGGCGCGGCGGGGGAACGGGAAGAAGGCACGGCCAGGGTCATGGGGATTCCGGAGTGGAGAAATCGGATGGACACGCGCCGGCGCCCGACTGACAGGCGCCTGCGCGGCATCGTTACTGCTTGGCGGTCGGCTGGCCCAGGCTGGCCAGCTTGGCGTCCAGCTCGGCCAACTGCTTCTGCTTCTCGGCCTGGCCGATGGTGGCGTCGGCTTCGATCTTGGCCCTCTCGCGCGCCAGCTCGATCTGGCGGATCGGCACCAGTTGCTGGTTGTCCGAGGCGCGGAAGCCCTGGTAGGTCAGCGCCTTCAGGTTGACCATTTCGCGCGCGGCGTCCTTGCCCTTGCCGTAGTTGACGAAGAAGTCGCGGATCTTGGCCTTCATGTCGGCCGGCAGGTCGCTGCGCATGACCAGCGGATCGGCCGGGATCAGCGGCGACTTCCACAGGATGCGCACGCTGTCGTTGGCGTCCTTGCCGGTGCTCAGGCGATAGCGCTCCAGCGCCTCGGTGTTGTTGACGGCCACGTCGACCTGCTTGTTGATCACCGACAGCAGGTTGGTTTCGTGGTTGCTGACGCGCACGGCCTTGAAGAAGGTCTTGGGTTCGATCTTGTTGGCGGCCCACAGGTAATAGCCCGGCACCGCCGTGCCCGAGGTCGAGTTGGGATCGCCGGCGCCGTAAGTCAGCTGGCCGCGGCGCTTGAGCACATCGTCCAGGGTCTTGAGGTCGCTGTCCTTGTTGACGATCAGCAACGACCAGTAGCCCGGGTTGCCGTCCTTGTCGATCACCGAGGCGAACACCTCGCCCTTGGCGCGGTCCACGGCCTCGATGGCCGACTTGTTGCCGTACCAGGCCAACTGCACCTTGTTGAAGCGCATGCCCTCGATGATGCCGGCGTAGTCCGAAGCGAAGAACGGCTTGACCGGCACGCCGATGGCGCGGCTCAGGTCGTCGATGACCGGCTGCCAGACCGATTTCAGGTTGGTCGAGGATTCCGTCGAGATGATGCCGAAGTTCAAGGTCTTGGCGTCCTGCGCCTGGACTTGCGTGGACAGGGCGGCGGTGGCGATCAGGGCAACAAAGGTTCTGCGTAGCATGGAAAGCTCCGGGTAGGAAACGGGTGGGGTCAGGCCGCGCAGGCCTGTCGGGACAACGGCGCCAGGTCCGGCACGGGCCGGACCTGCGGCGCATACTCGGGCAACAGCTCGCTCAGTTCCGAGCCATACAGATCGCGCAGCATGGCTGGCGTCAGTTCGGCCGAGGGGCCGTCGTAGACCACCTTGCCATGGCGCAGCGCCACCACCCGCGGGCAATAGCGCAGGGCCACGTCGACCTGATGCAGCGACACCACCACCGCCACCTTGCGGCTGCGGTTGATCTGCGCCAGCGTGTCCATCACGCGGCGCGACGATTCCGGATCGAGCGAGGCGATCGGCTCGTCGGCCAGGATCACGCGGGCGTTCTGCACCAGCGTGCGGGCGATGGCGGCGCGCTGCTGTTGGCCACCGGACAGCGTCGAGGCACGCTGAAATGCATAGTCGTCTATACCAACCTGGGCAAGCGCGTCGAGGCCCTGGCGGACTTCGGCGCGCAGGAACACGCGCGCCAGGCTGCGCCACATCGGCACCCGCGGCAGCAGACCGGTCAGCACATTGGTGATCACCGGCAGGCGCCCCACCAGGTTGAATTGCTGGAACACGAAGCCGATGCCGGCGCGGGCGGTGCGCACATTGCGCGACAGGCGCCCATGGCGCTGGATCGACTGGCCATTGACGGTCACGCTGCCCTGGCCGGCATCACCGGCCACGAAACCGGCCAGGTGCCGCAGCAGGGTGGACTTGCCAGAGCCCGAGGCGCCCAGCAGCGCCACCATCTCGCCGTCGGCCACGCGCAGGTCGACGTTATCCAGCGCCCGCGCGCCGCGATGGAAGGACTTGCTCAGCCCCTGTACTTCGATGGCGTAGGTCATCGTTGAAACCCCTTGGATTGGTTCATTCGCGCATTCTGTTTTCGCGGCATGACAGCGCGATGACCTGGGAATCGAATCATTTGTCGGAAAATAGGGGCCAAGGCAACCGACTGAAAGACATCCGTCACATAAGGCCGCGCCACCATCGCGGACGGCGGGTATATTCAGACAATCCCCCCTTTCGACAGGCGGTCATCATGCTCAACGGTTCCTGCCTCTGCGGCCGTGTGGCCTATCAGATCACCGGCCCGCTCACCGACGCGCTCAACTGCCATTGCGCCATGTGCCGCAAGTCGCACGGCGCCGCGTTCCGCAGCCGCGCCACCGTGCAGGCCAGGGACTTCGCCTGGACCAAGGGGGAAAACCACGTCACCTGGTACTGCTCGTCGCCGGGCAACTACCGCGGCTTCTGCGAAGCCTGCGGCACGCCGCTGCTCAGCCGCTTCGACCAGACGCCCGACATCTACGGGCTGCCGTTGGGCGCGCTGGACGACGACCCCGGCATCAAGCCGACCGCGCACTGCCATGTGGCGAGCAAGGCCCCCTGGTACGACATCACGGATTCCCTGCCCCAGTATCCCGAGGCGTACGAAGAGGCCGGGACGGCATTGCCGCACGCGGTCACTTAGGGTGGTTACATAAAAATTCAACCAGGCAGTTGAGCATGGCCAGGCATGGGGTTATATTCAACCTTATGGTTGAACCACTGCATCCCCCGTCCCTCGATGCCGTCTTTCGCGCGCTGGCCGACCCCACGCGCCGCGAGATGCTGCACAACCTGGCCGGCGCAGACAGGACCATCGGTGAACTGGCCGCGCCCCTGCGCATGAGTTTCGCCGGCGCCTCCAAGCACGTGCAGGCGCTGGAACGGGCCGGCCTGCTGCGGCGCACCGTCAAGGGCCGCAGCCACATATGCAGCCTGAACCCGGCCCCGATGGCCGACGCCATGCAATGGCTGCGCTTCTATGAACATTTCTGGTCGGGCCGGCTGGACGCGCTTGAAGCCGCGCTGGCCGCCCATGCGCCCCCGGCCGGATCTCCCGGAGAGCCAACATGAGTGATCACGGTGTCGTAACGAGCCCAACGTCCCTTTGTTTCACCCGCATCCTGCCCGGCGGAGTGGAACGTGTCTGGGCCTTCCTGACCGAATCCGACAAGCGCGGCCTGTGGCTGGCCAGCGGCGACATGGACCTGCGCGAGGGCGGCGGCGTGACGCTGCGCTTCGTGCACGCGGACCTGTCCTCGGTGGCCGAGCCCACGCCCGCCCCCTACAAACCGTATGAAAACGGCGTCACCACGCACGGCGTCATCACCCGGTGCGAACCGCCCCGGCTGCTGGCGTTCACCTGGGGCGGTTCGCAGGGCGAACCGTCCGAGGTCACATTCGAACTGTCCCCGGAGGGCGACCATACCCGGCTGGTGCTGACGCACCGCAAACTGGCTTCGCACGCCGACATGATCGATGTGGCGAGCGGCTGGCATGCGCACCTGGACGTGCTCACGGCCCGCCTGGCCGGCCTCGAGCCGGGGCCATTCTGGTCGAGCCTGCAGCGCTGGGAGACCGACTACCGCGCGCGCATCCCGGTCCGCTAAGGGTGCCCTTGCCGTCCGCGGGCCCATTTCCATGGCGTTATCCCCGCGGACGGCAACGGACGCAGTCGTTCAATAGCAACTATCGCGCCGCCAGGGCGGATAAAAACTGGCTAAGCAATGCGCTTTGCAGTAACATAAGCCTGTGTTTTTTCCGCAAAAACCGGGCTTTTCACCCAGCTTCACCCACGCGACGTGCCAACCCGCGTTGCCCGGTACCGCAACACTTCAACCCGCTTCTTCCGGCAACGCGCCACAAGCGCCAACCCGCGACCAAGCTGCGCATCGCGCACACTGCCCTCGCGGCGCGAGTATCCGTCATTTCAGACATCCACTCGGGATGCCATGGCCCCTACCCGCGCCTGCCCGGACGTTTTACGTTCAACCGCAGGACCTGGCTACCAGCGTCCGACGCGCCCGCCGCCCAGGCGGCGTGCCATGCCGACGGCTTGGCGGCGCGTATTGAATCAAGGAGTAGAAAATGGCTAAAGAAGAACTCATCGAACTGGACGGCATCGTTGACGAAGTGCTGCCCGATAGCCGTTACCGCGTCACCCTGGACAACGGCATCGAAGTGGGCGCCTACGCCTCCGGCCGCATCCGCAAGCACCGCATCCGCATCCTGGCCGGTGACCGCGTCACCCTCGAAATGTCGCCGTACGACCTGACCAAGGGCCGCATCAACTTCCGTCACAAGGACGAACGCGGCCCGGCCCCGAGCCGCCCGCAGCATCACCGCCGCTGAACCGCGAGGCCGGCGTCCGCCGGCCAGCCGCAGGCAGGGCACGGCCTTAAACTCGACCGCGCCCTGCCGTAGTAATGCGCAAGATCCCGGTTCGTGAAAGAATGGCGCTCCGCCCGGCGCCAGACCGGGCGGCAACGCATGGCGCAGCAAGATGGATCTGAAACAGGAATTGAAAGAAGCGGCCGACCAGCTCTCCCTGACGCGAAGACGTTTCGCCAAGGGGGAAGAAGGCCTGCGCCTGCTGCGCCAATCGCGCGAAGCCTTCATCAACAGCCTGCGCAATACCGGCCTGGCCTACGCCGAGGCCAAGACCAAGTACGACAACTGCCTGGATGAACAGGAAGTTCAGTTGCACGACATGATGGAACAAATGCGCTACGCCGAGCGCATGCACCAATACATCCTGCACCGCATCGCCATGCAACAGGCGCAGGATGCGGCCGCGCCGCAGGCGGCGACCGCCTGAACGCGCGCCAGCGGCCTCAGGGCTTGAAGGCGCCGATGAAGATGGCGGGATCGACCCGCGCATCGTTCAAGCTGACGTTCCAGTGCAGGTGCGGGCCGGTGGCGCGCCCCGTGGCCCCGACCTTGCCCACCACGTCACCGCGCGGCACCGCGTCGCCCACCTTCACGTCGATCGCCGACATGTGGCAGAACATGCTCACGAAGCCCTGCCCGTGGTCCAGGAAGACGGTCTTGCCATTGAAGAAGTAATCCCCCACCAACGACACCACGCCCGCAGCCGGCGCCTTGATCGGCGTGCCGGCCGGCACCGCGAAATCCAGGCCCGAGTGCGGATTGCGCTCCTCGCCGTTGAAAAAGCGCCGCAGCCCGAACGGACTGGACAGGCGGCCACCGCTGACGGGCCGGTCCAGCAGCAGGTTGCTGGGCGTGACGCCGGCGCGATAGGCACGGTTGGCGGCGCTCTGCTCGGCCATTTCCCTTTCGATGCGCCGCATGTCATCGGGATTCGGATTGACCTGGCGCGGGTTCTTCAGCGTGATGTGCTGCGCCACGTATTCCTTGGCCCCTACGGTGAAAGGCAGTTGGCGTGCGCCGTCGGCATCGCGCACCGTGACTTCCTGGCGGCCGGGCTGGACCGCCAGCGCGATGCCCACCACGGCGATCCATTGCCGGCCCTCCTCGCGCACCACCAGCACACGGCGGTCGCGGTAGCTCACCTCCGGCGCCGTCGCGGCATCGCCCAGGGCCAGCACTGCCACGCCGCCCGGCACCGGCGCATTGAGCTTGCGGCTGATGAAGCCGCCCGCCCCGGCGGCTGGGGCCTGCCGGGCACGCACCGGCAAGGCCAGGCCCACGGCCGCAGCGGCCAGGCCCAGCCGCAGCATGTCTCGACGACCCGGCATCACGGTTGCAGGCACAGGTTGGCCGGTTCGATCAGGCTCTGGTCACGGCGGGCGATGCGGGTCGACAGGCGGGCCTCGGTCTTGCCTTTCCAGGTGGTCGTGGTCAGCACCGCCTCGACGCCCATGCTGTCGCTCTGAATCAGCTCGAAGCCATTGCGCACCGATTTGCGCTCGAAATTCACGTCCATGTCTTTCCAGGCCGCGGCCACGCAATTGGTGTAGTCCTCGGCCGTGCGCTGGGTCGAGCCGAAGAACACCGGATCGCGCTCGCGGACGTCTTTGACGTTGGCGCAGGCTGACACGGCGAGCAGGACAGCGGTAAGGGACAAGGCGGTACGGACCTTCATATCGGGACTCTCTGGCTAAGGATGGAAAGCGGCGGCCAACTATACCGCAGCGTCCGAGGGCGGCTGCGGACGGCGCGCGGACTTGGGGCGGAAGGCGGCGCTGACCTCGGGGCGGGTCTCGGCATAAGGCCCGCCGATCAGGTCGATGCAATACGGCACGGCGGCGAAAATGCCCGGCACCAGCACCGCGCCGTCGTCGTCCCGCAGGCCTTCGAGGGTTTCGCGGATCGCCTTGGGCTGGCCCGGCAGGTTGATGATCAGGGCGGCGTGGGCGGGTCGTTCACGGATCACGGCGACCTGGCGCGACAGGATCGCGGTGGGCACGAAGCGCAGGCTGATCTGGCGCATCTGCTCGCCGAAGCCCGGCATTTCCTTGGTGCCGACCGCCAGCGTGGCCTCGGGCGTGACGTCGCGGCGCGCCGGGCCGGTGCCGCCCGTGGTCAGGACCAGATCGCAGCCACAGGTGTCGACCAGTTCGATCAACGTCTCGGAAATGCGCGGCGCCTCGTCGGGAATCAAGCGGTCGACCGCCTGCCAGGGCGAAGCCAGGGCTGCGCCGAGCCATTCGCGCAGAGCCGGCAGCCCCTGGTCCTGGTAGGCGCCGGCCGAGGCGCGGTCGGAGATCGACACCAGGCCGATGATCAGTTCGTCGGGGTGGCGGCGGGCGATGCGGGTAGGGGCGGTCATGGGCGGTTGGGCGTGGAGGAAACGGGAACGGGACGCGGCCGGCCCGGGGCTGCGGGCCCCGGCTGCCAGACAAGGATGCTATCGCATTCTGCCCCCTCCTCCGCGAACGGTCCGGGGCGAAGTCCGCGATGGCCCGGGGGAAGCCAGGAAAAGTGCCTGGAGCAACCGGGGACAGGTCACAAATCTGTAATAATCTGGGCTCGCCGGAACCTCCCCCCGCCTCCCAATGTCCTCCCTCTTCCACGGCCTAGATCCCTGGGTCGGCCTCAGCCTCGTCCTGGCCCTGACTTTCGTCCTGGCCTTCGAATTCATCAATGGTTTCCACGATACGGCCAACGCGGTCGCCACCGTGATCTACACCAAGGCCATGCCGCCGCACCTGGCGGTCGTGCTGTCCGGCATCTTCAACTTCCTCGGCGTGCTGCTCGGCGGCGTGGGCGTGGCCTACGCCATCGTCCACCTGCTGCCGGTGGAACTGCTGATCAACGTCGATACCGGGCGCGGGCTGGCCATGGTGTTCGCCATGCTGGCCGCGGCCATCGCCTGGAACCTCGGCACCTGGTATTTCGGCATCCCGGCCTCCAGCTCGCACACCCTGATCGGCTCGATCCTGGGCGTGGGCCTGGCCAACGCCCTGATCACCGACCTGCCGCTGGCCGACGGCGTGAACTGGGGCAAGGCGATCGACATCGGCGCCTCGCTGGTGGTGTCTCCGGTGGCCGGCTTCCTGGTGGCAGGCGCCCTGCTGCTGGCACTCAAGCGCTGGCTGCCGCTGTCGAAGATGCACAAGACCCCGGAGCAGCGCCGCGCCATCGACAACAAAAAGCACCCGCCATTCTGGAACCGCCTGGTGCTGGTGCTGTCGGCCATGGGCGTGAGCTTCGTGCACGGCTCGAACGACGGCCAGAAAGGCATCGGCCTGATCATGCTGGTGCTGATCGGCATAGTGCCGGCCAACTTCGTGCTCGATACCAACAGCACCACCTACCAGATCGAACGCACGCGCGACGCCGCCACCCACCTGAGCGCGTTCTACCAGCGCAACGAGGCCATGCTGGACGACTTCCTGGCGCTCAAGCGCGCCGGTTCGGCCTCGGACCTGCCGCGCAATTTCCGCTGCGACCCGCAACTGACGTTGCCCACCATCGACGCGCTGCAGGCCGACCTGCGCGGCGTCAGCAACTACGCCGACCTGTCCGCCGCCAAGCGCATCGACGTGCGCCGCTACCTGCTTTGCCTGGACGACACCGCCAAGAAAGTGGCGCGCATCGAAGGGCTGCCGGCACGCGAGCGCACCGATCTGCAGCGCCTGCGCGCCGACCTGACCGCCACCACCGAATACGCGCCGTTCTGGGTGATCGTGGCGGTGGCGCTGGCGCTGGGCGCCGGCACCATGGTCGGCTGGCGCCGCGTGGTGCTGACCGTGGGCGAGAAGATCGGCAAACAGGGCATGACCTACGCGCAGGGCATGTCGGCGCAGTTGACGGCGGTCGGCGCCATCGGCCTGGCCAACGTCTTCAGCCTGCCAGTGTCCACCACCCATGTGCTGTCCTCGGGCGTGGCCGGCACCATGATCGCCAACAAAAGCGGCCTGCAGGGCGGCACGGTGCGCAACATCCTGCTGGCCTGGATCCTGACCCTGCCGGCCTCGATGCTGCTGGCGGCCGGCCTGTTCTGGGTCGGCGTGCAGATCGCCGGCTGACCCCGGCCCGGCCGCGCGGACCATCTGCGCGGCCGGCGCAACACTGTGGCTACCGCGCGGGGCTATGTCGGGCGCGCAGGCGCCCCTATCATGGCGCCATGGCTACCCTCTCCCCCATCCTGCATTACATCTACGACCCGCTCTGCGGCTGGTGCTATGGCGCCGCGCCGCTGGTGCAGGCCGCCCGCGGCATCAGCGGCCTGACGATCGAGGCCCATGGCGGCGGCATGATGGCTGGCGGCAACCGCCAGCCCGTCACCGAGGCGCTGCGCCGCTACGTCATGCCGCACGACGAGCGCATCGCCGGGCTGACCGGCCAGGTGTTCGGTCCGGACTATGTCGACGGCCTGCTGCGCGACAGCGGCGCCGTGTTCGATTCAGCCCCGCCGACCACCGCCATCCTGGCCGCGCAGGCGCTGGGCGGCCGCGGCCTGGACCTGCTGCAACGGCTGCAACAGGCCCATTACGTCGAGGGCCGGCGCATCGCCGACCCCGCCGAACTGCGGCGTCTGGCCGAGGATATCGGCCTGGACGGCATGGCCTTCCAGGCCGCTTTTGCCGCCACCGAAGGCGCGGCCACTGAACGCCACATTGCGCAGAGCCGCGAACTGCTGGCGCGGGTGCGCGGCACGGGGTTCCCAACGCTGGCGCTGGAGCGCGATGGCGCCTATGAACTGCTGGAACCGGCGCGCTTCCTGGGCCGCCCGTCGCAATGGCAGGCGGACCTGTGCCAGCGCCTGGGGTGATCAGGCCTGGCCGATGTCGCCGTCGCGCTGCAACGCGCGGTGCATCGCCGGGCGCGCCGCCAGCCGCTCGGCGTAGGCCGAGAACACCGGATTCTCGGCGATCAGCTTCACCTGCATCATGAACTGCAGGGTGCCGCCCAGCACGATGTCGACGGCGCTGAAATGCTCTCCCAGGAAGTATGGGCGGGACTGCAGCACACGCGTCACGACCTGCTCGACCTCGTCGGCCGAGCCCCATCCCATCGAACCCTGCTGGTGCGCCGTCTTGAAGGCGCGCTCCGTCATGGCCGGCTCGAACACGCCGGTGGAATAGGCCAGCCAGGTCAGGTAGGGGCCGCGCTGTGGATCGCCCACCACGGGGCCCAGGCCCGCCTGCGGGTGAAGGTCGGTGAGGTACAGCGCGATGGCCGGGGTTTCGAACACCGGCACACCGTCGTGCACCAGCGCCGGCACCTTGCCATGGGGATGGATATCGAGGTAATCGGCGGGGATGTGGCCGGAGCCGTCGCGGCGGCGGATCGGCACCATCTCGGTGTCGTAGGGCACGCCCAGTTCTTCGAGCAGCCAGAGAATGCGAAAAGAACGCGAGCGCGGTGCGTGGTACAGGGTCAGCATGGGCGGTCTCCTGGGTTGCGGGGCTGGAACCAGGAGACCATTGTGCCGCAGGCGGCCCCGCCGGGACCAGCAGCGTCCCCCGCATCCCGGGAGGCGGGGCCACCCGCCGGACGCGGCGTGGCAGAGCGCCGCGCCCTATTCGTCGACCGCGCCCAGCGCGCGCAATTGCGCCTTCAGGCGCCGCACCTCCTGGCTGAGATCCAGGATCAGCGCCACGGCATCCAGGCCGGCGCCGAAGTCGCGTTCCAGGCGGCGCGCATGCAACGCGCGCTGCAGGTCCATGCTGTAGAAGCGCCATTCCGCCGGACGCGGGCCACTGGCCTCGACGATGCCGACCTCGACCAGTTGCGCAACCCAGTCGACTTCGGCGCCGCAGGCGCGCGCCAGATCGTCGGCGCTGAGCGGCTGCGACTTGCCCACCACGGTGGCGCTGCTGATGACGATTTTCTTCATGGTCAGACCCCCAGGTGGCGCCGCGGGTTGAACGGCAGGTCTTGCTGCATCTTGCGGTAGGCCTGCCTGGCCGCCTCGGTATCGGCCGGCGGCAACGCCAGATCCAGCACCAGGTACAGGTCGCCCGGCGGATCGCCAGGGATGCCGCGGCCGCGCAGCCGCAGCTTGCGGCCGTTGCCGGAACCGGCCGGCACCGAGACCTCGACCGTGCCGCCAGGCGTAGGCGCATTGACCTTGGCGCCCAGCGCAGCCTCCCAGGGCGCCACCGGCAGCGTCATGTACAGGTCGCGGCCTTCGGCGCGGTAACGGGCGTGCGGCTTGAAGCGCACCTCGAGGTACAGGTCGCCGTTCTCGCCGCCGCCGTAACCCGGCATGCCCTGTCCGGCCAACCGGATGAACTGGCCTTCGCGCACGCCCGGCGGAATGCGTACGCTGAGCGTGCGGGTTTGCACCTGCGGACGGCCCTGGTCGTCAACCTTCATGGAGCGCAGGCTGATGTCACGGGTGGCGCCTTGCAGCGCGTCTTCGAGATCGACCTCGATGGCGGCGTGATGGTCGTCGCCGCGGGCGCGGAACGTCTGCTCGTGGCCTGGCCCCGCGCCGCGGCCGCGTTGGCCGCGGCCGCCGAACAGCGACGAAAAGAACTCGCTGAACTGGGCCTCTTCGCCCGATGCGGGACCACGGTGGAACTCGAAGCCTTCGTCCCAACCGGGAGGCGGCTGGAAGCCGCCGCCGGGCGACACGCCGGCGGCGAGGTTGTCGTAGGCCTCGCGCTTTTCCTTGTCGCGCAGCACGTCGTAGGCTTCGTTGACGTCGCGCATGCGCGCCTCGGCGTCGCTTTCCTTGCTGACGTCGGGGTGGTACTTGCGAGCGAGCTTGCGGTAGGAGCGCCGGATCTCGTCATCGGAGGCGCCGCGCTCCACACCAAGAATGCTGTAGTAGTCCTTGAACTCCATTTTCCAGCCCATGGTTAGGGTTGCAGCCAAAGGCGGCTCGCGCCGGATTCGGCCCTGATTGGAAAGAAGATAGGGGCTACGGGACGATTTTTCAATGCGTTTCGTCAGCCGCGCCGCTTCGCGCATAATGAATGGTTGCGCCGCCCGCCACCGGGCGCGGCGGGCCATCGCCAATGAACAGGAACCGATCGTGCTGGAAATCATCGACGTCGACTTCAACAACCCGGAACACGGCCAGCAGGTCATGGCCATGCTCAACGAGTATGCCAGCGGCCCCATGGGCGGCAATACGCCCCTGCCCGAATACGCCCAGCGCAATCTGATCGCGGAGCTGGCAAAGCGGCCGACCGCGCGCGCCCTGCTGGCGCGGGTCGATGACCAGGCCGCGGGCGTGGCGATCTACCTCGAAGGCTTTTCCACTTTCGCCTGCCGCCCGCTGCTGAACCTGCACGACCTGGCCGTGTCGCCGCGTTTCCAGGGCCAGGGCGTGGGCAAGCAACTTCTGGCCGCGCTGGAAGACCGCGCCCAGCGCCTGGGCTGCTGCAAGATCACGCTGGAAGTGCTGGAAGGCAATCAGGTGGCCCAGGGCCTGTACCGCAAGCTCGGCTATGAAGGCTATTCGCTGGACGAGGAAACCGGCCGCGCCATGTTCTGGCAGAAAAAGCTGGCGGCCTGAACCCCATATTCCCCCTTGCCTTACCGTGGCGCGCACCGGCGCGCCGCTCCCCAGGAAACCCACCATGAAGATGAGCAACATCCCCTTCGGCACCACCGACTGGTCCGAGGTCGAACCCACCGAGCACCCCGGCGATACCGGCATGGCCTACTGGCGCACCCGCCAATTCGGCGACCTGCGCGTGCGCATGGTCGAATACACGCCGGGCTACCTGGCCGACCACTGGTGCAGCAAGGGCCACATCCTGTTCTGCCTGGAAGGCGAACTGCACACCGAGCTGGAAGACGGCCGCACCTTCGTGCTGACCCCCGGCATGAGCTACCAGGTGGCCGACCAGGCCGAGCCGCACCGCTCATCCACGGCGGTCGGCGCCAGGCTGTTCATCGTCGACTGACGCGCCGGCGCGACACGCGAAATTTCAATTGCGTTACGCTTTGCGCTACGCCGCCGCGCGCGGCCCCTTTTCAACCGCCTGACCGGAGATGCACTTGGGCGCCCCGTTTACGCTGTACGTCGATTCCCTCTTCCTCAGCCCGTATGCCATGTCGGCCTACGTCGCGCTGGCCGAGAAACAACTGCCCTTCGAGCTGCGGCTGATCGATCTGGCCGCGGGCGAACAGCGCATGCAGCCGTACCAATGCCGCGCCCTGACCGCGCGCGTGCCGGCGCTGACCCACGGTGATTTCAACCTGACCGAATCCACCGCCATCACGGAATACCTGGAAGACCTGCACCCGGCGCCCGCCTGTGCCGCACTGTACCCGGCCGACCCGCGCGAGCGCGCCCGCGCCCGCCAGTTGCAAGCCTGGCTGCGCAGCGACCTGGCCGCCCTGCGCCAGGAACGGCAGACCGAATCGGTGTTCTACGGCGACGCCGGCCAGCCGCTGTCGGACGACGGCCATGCGGCCGCGTCCAAGCTGATCCACGTGGCCGGCGCCCTGATCGGCGCGGGCCAGACCAGCCTGTTCGACGATTGGTGCATCGCCGACCTGGATCTGGCCGTGGCGCTGCGGCGCCTGTGGCAGGACGGCCTGCCCGAGCCGCTGCGCGATTATGTCGAAGCCCAGTGGCAGCGGCCCTCGGTGCGCCAATGGCTGGAACACAACGCGCAAGCCCGCGCCTGATTTTCCCCCGCCGGAGCCGCCATGCACTTGCTGGATCACGTCTCCATCAGCGTTGCCGGGCTCGACAGCGCCCGGCCGTTCTACGACGCCGTCATGGCCGCCCTGGGCGCGGCCAAGGTCTACGACCGCCCCGACGCGCTGGGGTACGGCGAGCGCTGCCGCCCCGGCGAGACCGACCACACCTACCTGAGCGTGCAGGCCGACCCCGCCGCCCCGCCCACACCGCCGGCGCGCCGCCACTGGTGCTTCAAGGCCGCCAGCCGTGCCGCGGTGGACGCCTTCCATGCCGCCGGCCTGGCCCATGGCGGGCGCGACGAAGGGGCGCCGGGGCCGCGTGCGCACTACCATCCGCATTATTACGCTGCCTTCCTGTCGGACCCGTCGGGCAACCGCATCGAAGCCGTATGCCACGACGCGCCGTGAAGCCCGGTTGCAGCGCGGCAATCAAGAAGGGGACGGATAGTTCCGGGCGTTTGACTTGCATCAACCGTCCCCATGTTGCGACGCAACATCCATTCAGGTGTAATGGGGGGGTCAAGTCAACTGGTTCCACTTGAGGAACCGGTCCGGCAGCCCCCCGCTGCCGGGAGCTACCTACAGGAGATCGCCATGGCCGGATCCGGCAACGATCGCGTTTCCGCGCCGTCCTTCAACCCCTGGACGGCCGCCTATGAATATGCCGTGGACGCCTGGCAGCGCGGCGTGCTGTACGCCGACGTCATGCGCCAGCGCGGCAACCAATACCACGAGCACATGGCCAAGCGGGCCCCCAACGTGCTCAGCATGGAGTACGAACTGGTGCTGGACGGCCGCGAACTGCCGCGCCCGGTCAACTACGGCCTGCTGCGCATCAAGCCGCCCGAGGGCGTGGTAGTGGACCCGATCAAGCGCCCCTTCCTGGTGGTCGACCCTCGCGCCGGGCACGGCCCGGGCATCGGCGGCTTCAAGCCCGAAAGCGAGATCGGCGTGGCGGTGCGCGCCGGCCACCCCTGCTATTTCGCCACCTTCCTGCCGCAGCCGGTCCCGACCCAGACCGTCGAAGACGTGATGAAGGCCGAGGCCCACTTCCTGGAGACCATCATCGCGCGCCACCCCGACGCCGAAGGCAAGCCGGTGGTGGTGGCCAATTGCCAGGCCGGCTGGCAGATCATGATGACCGCCGCCGTGCACCCCGAGCTGTTCGGCCCCATCATCATCGCCGGCGCGCCGCTGTCGTACTGGGCCGGCTGGCGCGGCATGAATCCGATGCGCTACGCCGGCGGCCTGCTCGGCGGCAGCTGGCTCACCGCCCTGACCAGCGACCTGGGCGACGGCAAGTTCGACGGCGCCTGGCTGGTGCAGAATTTCGAGAACCTCAATCCCGCCAACACGCTCTGGTCCAAGCAGTACAACCTGTATTCCAAGGTCGACACCGAGGCCGGCCGCTACCTCAGCTTCGAGAAATGGTGGGGCGGCCACGTGTTCCTGAACGGGCCGGAAATCCAGTACATCGTCGACAACCTGTTCCTCGGCAACCGCCTCTCGACCGCCGGGCTGGTCACGTCCGACGGCATCCGCATCGACCTGCGCAACATCCGTTCGCCGATCGTGGTGTTCTGCTCCAAGGGCGACAACATCACTCCGCCGCCGCAGGCGCTGGGCTGGATCCCCGACCTGTACCAGGATGACGCCGAAGTGCTGGCGCACGACCAGACCATCGTCTATGCCGTGCACGAGAGCATCGGCCACCTGGGCATCTTCGTGTCCGGCAGCGTGGCGCGCAAGGAACACCAGGAATTCACCTCCAACATCGACATGATCGATGTGCTGCCGCCCGGCATCTACCAGGCCGAGATCACCGACAAGACGCCGGACACGCCCAACGCCGACCTGGCCTACGGCAACTACGTTTTGTCGTTCGAGCAGCGCCGCATGGACGACGTGCGCGCCATCGTCGAGCGCAAGGAAGACGACGACCTGCGCTTTGCCGCCGTGGCCCGCATTTCCGATATCAACCTGGGCATGTACCGCAGCTTCCTGCAGCCCTGGGTGCGCGCCCTGGTGACGCCGCAATCGGCCGAATGGAGCCAGCGCCTGCACCCCCTGCGCCTGCCGTATGAGCTGGTGTCCGACCGCAACCCGCTGATCGCCCCGATCGCCCAGGTCGCCGAGCAGGTGCGCGAACACCGCCAGCCGGTAGCGCCGGACAATCCGTTCCTGCTGGCCCAGGAGATGATGTCCAAGCTGATCGAGACCAGCCTGAACATCTTCCAGGAACTGCGCGACTCGGCCGACGAGCGCACCTTCATGGGGGTGTATGGCTCGCCGCTGGTGCAGGACATGGCCGGCCTGGGCGCCAAGGAAGGGCCGCCTCGCCGCCACCCGGGCGTCTCGCCGGAACACCGCCGCTTCATGCAGGAGCGCGCCGCCGAACTGCGGTCGCTGCTGCAGGAAGGCGGCCTGCGCGTGGCCGCCATCCGCATGCTGCTGTACGTGGCCGGCGCCGAGGGCGGCCTGGACGAACGCAGCTTCGCGCTGATCCGCAAGATGCGGGCTGAAGCGGGCAATGCCATGACCTTGCAGGAATTCAAGGACATCACCCGCGACCAGGCCATGATGATGCGGCTCGATTCGGCCGCCGTGATCAAGACCATGCCGCAGTTGCTGGAAGGCGCCACGCCGGCCGCCATCCGTGAGGCGCTGGCCATGATGAAGCACGTGCTGGAGGCCGCCGAGCCGCTGAACCCGGCCGCCCGCGCCAGCCTGGCCGAGATGGAACAGATCTTCGAGACCGCCGCGCGCCGCGCACAGCAGCATGCGCCGGCGCCGCGCGCGCACAAGGCGGTGCGGGCCGCGGCAGCCTCCCTGGAGCCGGCAGCCAATGGCGCGACCGCGGGCGCCAGCAGGAAGACGGGCACAGGGCGTTCGGCCGTGAAGGCCCCACCGGCCGCCGAGGCCCTTGAATCGCCCCGCGCCCGGCCTCGCCGCGCCGCCACGGTGAAAACCAGCGCCCGGAAAAGCGCAGCCGCGCCCGCTCGCGTCCGCAAACCCGCCACCTCCAAGGCCAAACCAGAATGAGCCTGCCCCCTTCGACGCATTACGACAAGCTCATCGCGCGCGCCCAGACCCTGGCGCCCGCGGCCTGCGCCATCGCCCATCCCTGCGACGAACCGTCGCTGTCGGCCGCGCTGGAGGCGCGCGACCTCGGCCTGCTGCGCCCCATCCTGGTGGGGCCCGGGCACAAGATCCGCGATACCGCCGAACAGTACCGGCTCGATCTGGGCGACGCCCGCATCGTCGATGTGCCGCACAGCCACGCCGCGGCCGAATGCGCGGTCGCCCTGGTGCGCGGCGGCGAGGCCTCGCTGCTGATGAAAGGCAGCCTGCACACCGACGAGCTGATGCACGAGGTGGTCGCGCGCAGCACCGGCCTGCGCAGCGGCCGGCGCATCAGCCACGTCTTCATCATGGAAGTGCCGACCTACCCCGAACCGCTGTTCATCACCGACGCGGCCATCAACATCTTCCCGGACCTGGAAACCAAGGCCGACATCATCCGCAACGTCATCGACCTGCACCACGGCCTGGGCCTGGGCGAACCGCGCGTGGCGATCCTGTCGGCGGTGGAGCAGGTCACGCCCAACATCCCCAGCACCATCGAGGCCGCGGCGCTGTGCAAGATGGCCGACCGCGGCCAGATCGCCGGCGGCGTGCTCGACGGCCCGCTGGCGCTGGACAATGCCATCAGCCCCGACGCCGCCCGCATCAAGGGAATCCGCTCGCTGGTGGCGGGCGTGGCCCAGGTGCTGGTGGTGCCCGACCTCGAAGCCGGCAACATGCTGGCCAAGAACCTGACCTTCCTGGCCAATGCCGAAGCCGCCGGTATCGTGCTCGGCGCGCGCGTGCCGATCATCCTGACCAGCCGTGCCGACAGCCCACGTTCGCGCCTGGCGTCTTGCGCGGTGGCCGCGATCTACGCGTGCCACCTGGCCACGCAGCAGGCGCGGCCGCTGGCCTGAAGCGGCGGCGGCCCGGGTTTGTCCGGTTCGCCCGCTCGCGCGGCGCGGGTCGGTCCGCCCTGGCCCCGTCTTGTCCGTTGCAACCGGAGGCGCTCGCCCCATGTCCGATACCATTCTCGTCATCAACGCCGGCAGTTCCAGCATCAAGTTCTACCTGTACGACATCGACGACAAGCAGGCGCTGGCCCCGCGGCTGGGCGGCCAGCTCGAAGGCATCGGCACCAGCCATCCGCGCCTGCGGGTGCGCGACGCCGCCGGCCGGACCCTGGTGGAGCGCGACATCGCCCCCAGCCACGCGCCCGACGTGCCCAATGGCCAGGAAGTGGTCGGCACCTGGCTCAGCGGCCACCTGGGCGGCGCGCCGCTGGCGGTGGGCCATCGCGTGGTGCATGGCGGCCCCGACCTGTCCGAGCCGGTGCTGATCGACGACGCCATCCTCGCCAGGCTCGACACTTTCACGCCCCTGGCGCCACTGCACCAGCCCAACAATCTGGCGCCGATCCGCGTGATTCGCGAGCGGCGCCCCTGGATCCCGCAGGTGGCCTGTTTCGACACCGCCTTCCACCGCAGCCATTCCGACGTCGCCGACCGCTACGCGCTGCCCGAAGCGCTCTACCAGCAGGGCGTGCGCCGCTACGGCTTTCATGGGCTTTCGTACGAGTACATCGCGCAGCGGCTGCGCCAGGCGCTGCCCGACATCGCCATGGGCAGGATCGTCGCCGCGCACCTGGGCTCGGGCGTGTCCGCCTGCGCCATGCACCAGGGCAAGAGCGTCGACAGCACCATGGGCTTCACCGCGCTCGAGGGCCTGCCGATGGGCACGCGCCCGGGCCGCCTGGACCCCGGCGTGGTGCTGTGGATGATGGAGCAGGGCATGTCGCACGACGACATCGAGCATCTGCTGTACCACGACTGCGGCATGAAAGGCCTGTCCGGCATCAGCAACGACATGCGCGAACTGCTGGCCAGCGACGCGCCATCGGCCAAATTGGCGCTGAAGTACTTCGCCTGGCGCGTGGCCGAGGGCATGATCGGGCTGGGCTGCGCCATGAACGGCATCGACGCCATCGTGTTCACCGCCGGCGTCGGCGAGAACTCGGCCGAAATCCGCCAGGCCATCAGCGAGCACTGGGGTTGGCTTGGCATCCGGCTCGATCCCGAGCGCAACGCGCATCACGGGCCGCGCATTTCCAGCGACGACAGCCGCATCGGCGTGTACGTGGTGCGCACCAACGAAGAGCTGATCATTGCGCAACACACCCTGGCCCTGGTGAAGCAACAATGAGCGCCGCCCTGCCCCTGGCCGGCAAGCGCGGCCTGGTCACTGGCATCGCCAACGCCGATTCCATCGCCTGGGGCTGCGCCAAGGCGTTCCGCGCCCTGGGCGCGGAGCTGGCGGTGACCTACCTGAACGACAAGGCCCGCCCGCACGTCGAACCGCTGGCGCGGCAGGTCGACGCGCCCCTGCTGATGCCGCTGGACCTGCTGCGCGACGGCGAACTCGAAGCCGTGTTCGATCGCATCGCCGCGGAATGGGGCGGCCTGGACTTCGTGCTGCATTCCATCGCCTACGCCCCGCGCGAAGACCTGCATGGCCGCGTCACCGACTGCTCGCGCAACGGCTTCCTCACGGCCATGGACGTGTCGTGCTGGTCGTTCATCCGCATGGCCAAGCTGGCCGAGCCGCTGATGCCGGCGGGCGGCACCTTGTTCTGCATGAGCTACTACGGCTCGCAGATGGTGGTCGAGCACTACAACATGATGGGCCCGGTCAAGGCCGCGCTGGAATCGGCCACCCGTTACCTGGCTGCCGAGCTCGGCCCGCAGGGCATACGCGTGCACGCCATCTCGCCGGGGCCGCTCAAGACTCGCGCCGCCTCGGGCATCGCCGAGTTCGATGCGCTGCTCGACCGGGCCCAGGCCAAGGCGCCGGCACGCAGCCTGGTGTCGATCGACGACGTCGGCGAGGCCACCGCCTGGCTCGCCACCGATGCCGCGCGCCGCATGACCGGCCAGACGCTGTACATCGACGGCGGTTATCACATCATCGATTGAAGGCGCGCCGGTCGCGCGGCCCGGCGCCTCAGGCCAGCGTCGCCGGCGCCGGCCCCTGGCGCCAGCGCTCGATGGCCTCGACCGCCTGCTCGGGCGTGGGGAAGATCTTGTCGCGGCCGATGTGCCCGGCCAGGCCGGAGCGCTCCAGCGCCATGCGGAACTGGCCATGGCCGCCGGCCACCAATAGCACCATGCCACGGTCGCGCAGCTCGTGCCGCAATTCATACAGCGCCTCGATCGCATCGGCGTCGGCCTGAGTCATGGCCTCGGCGTCGAGCACGAACCAGGTAGCGTCGCCCGCCTGCTCGATGACCTCGCGCGCGCGCCGCCGAAACGCATCGGCGTTGAAGAACCACACCGACGATTCGAACAGCCAGATCACCGTGCCCGGCACCGGTTGCGCCTGCGGGTTCAGATGCATCTTGCCCAGCACCGACTCCCCCGGCAGCCGCCCCAGCAGCGCATCGCGCGGGTTGCCCGAGACATACATGGCATACAGCAGCGTGGCGCCCACCGACACCGCCACCCCCTGCAGCACGCCGAAGCCCACCACCCCCACCGCCGCCAGGATGCCGAACGCCAGTTCGATGCGCGAGATGCGCGCCAGCCGCAGGAATGCGCGGCCATCGAACAGGCTGGCGGCGGCCAGCAGCAGGATCGCCGACAACACGGCCTGCGGCAGCCAATAGAGCGGCGCGCTGAGCAGCCCCACCACCACCGCCAGCGCCACTGCCGCGCTCACGCCCACCAACGGTGAAGAACCTCCGGCCGCCAGACCCACCGCCGTGCGCGAATCGGCCCCTGTCACCACGAACCCCTGGAACAGTCCAGCCGCCACATTGGCCGCGCCGAAACCGACCAGTTCGCGGTTCGGGTCGACATGCTCGCCGGTGCGAGCGGCGAAACTGCGCGCGGTCACGATACCGCTGGAGAAACTCACCACCAGCACGCCCGCCGCGCCCAGCAGGATGTCGTCCACGCCTTCCAGCCGCACCGGCAGCCGCAGGGCCGGCAGCCCGGCCGGCACGTCGCCCACCACGGCGATGCCGAGCCGGGGAAAATCGAACAGCCACGACAGCAGACAGGCCCCCACCACCAGCATGATGGGGCCGGGCCAGGTCGGGCGCCAACGCTTGATCGCCACCAGCAGCAAGCACGAGGCCACCCCCAGGCACAGGGTCGGGATGCGGATCTCGGACACGCGCCGCGACAGTTCCAGGAACGGATGCACCAGCCCGCTGTTGCGCAGCCCCACCCCGGTCAATCCGCTCAATTGCGACAGCGCCAGGGTCACTGCCACGCCCGCCATGTAGCCGATCAGCACCGGCCGCGACAGCAGGTTCGCCAGCACCCCGAGGCGCAGCAGCCGCGCGATCAGGCAACCCACGCCCACCGTCAGGGCGATGCCGGTCGCGGCCATCAGCCGTTCCTCGGGGGTGGTCAACGCCATGCTGGTCAGGGTTGCCGCAATCAGCGTGCAGGTGGCGGTGTCCGGCCCCACGATCAGCGTGCGCGAGGAACCGAACAGGGCATAGCCGAGCATCCCGGCGATCGCCGCCCACAGGCCAGCCACCGGCGGCACGCCCATCATCGCCGCATACGCCAGCCCCACCGGCAGCGCCACGGCGGCCACGCTCAGGCCCGCTGCGATGTCGCGGCCGGCGGCCTGCCGGGTCAGGCCCCGCAGGTTGTTCAGGCCAGGAAAGAAACGTAGGTTCATGGGACTGCGGGACGAGCGGGACAGGACTGGAAAACCGCGAAGCGCGGGCGAGGGCCAAGCCTACACCAGTCCGGCCGCCCTCGACCGGCGGCAAATCAAATCCGCTGGCGCATGCGGCCCACTATTCCAAAAAGGAATTAATTTTCTTAAATATTTATCCCTTTTTATCAAGTGCCATTTTGCGTAGAGTCGTGCCACCCAACACGCGGCGCCACAATGCCGCACGCAGGCTGTCAACAAACAGCCCCCATAACAAACGGCGCGGCCATTCCACGGACCGCGCAACAGGAGACTCCATGCCGCACGCATTCCTGCGCCGCGCCGCCAGCGCGCTCGCCCTGGCCGCGCTCGCCGCCTTCCCTGCCCTGTCACAGGCCCAGGCCTATCCCGACCGGCCCATCAAGCTGGTCGTGCCCTGGCCCCCGGGCGGCGCCACCGACGCCCTGGGCCGCATGCTGGCTCAGCGCCTGAGCGAGCGCCTGGGCCAGACCGTCATCGTCGACAACAAGGCGGGGGCCGGCGGCAACATCGGCACCGCCACCTTCGTGCGCGAAAAGCCCGACGGCTACACCCTGCTGGTCGCCACCAGCTCCACCAACGCCGCCAATCCGCACCTGTACGCGCGCCTGGGCTTCGATCCGGTCAAGGACTTCGCCCCCGTCGCCTTCGTTGCCGAAATTCCCAACATCCTGGAAGTGCCGAAACAGTCGCCCTACCAGTCCGTCAAGCAACTGGTCGACGCCGCCAAGGCCGCGCCCGGCAAACTCAACTACGGTTCCGGCGGCGTCGGCTCGTCCCAGCACCTGGCCGGCTCCATGTTCAAGGCACGCACCGGCGTCGACATCCTCCACATCCCCTACAAAGGCAGCGGCCCGGCCGTCTCCGATCTGCTCGCCGGCCAGGTCGACATGATGATCGACACCGGCTCCCTGGCCCAGGTCCAGGCCGGCGCCCTGCGCGCCCTCGCGGTCGCCGCGCGCCAGCGCCTGCCCGCCCTGCCGAACGTGCCAACCTTCGCCGAAGCCGGCGTCAGCGACATGTACGCTTCCGCCTGGTATGGCATCGTCGCTCCGGCCGGTACGCCCGACGCCATCGTCCAGCGCCTGAACCGCGACATCAACGCCATCACCGCCGACCCCGCCATGCGCCGGCGCATGGAATCCATGGGCGCTATCGTCCCCGCCGGCCAGACCCCCGCCGAGTTCGGCGCCTTCATGCGCAGCGAGATCGACCGCTACGCCGGCATTGTCAAGCTGTCGGGCGCGAAGATGGAATAAGCGCCCGTCCGGGCGCGGCGGCACGGCCCCGCGCCCGGGCGCAGCGCGGCAATCGCCCAAGAAAAAGCCGCTCCTGTCGGAGCGGCTTTGCATCGGGCAGGTCAGGAAGATGACGTGGCCCGCTCTTGCAGCACCGCCACCGCCGGCAGGGTCTTGCCTTCCAGGAACTCCAGGAACGCGCCGCCGCCGGTGGAGATGTAGCCTACCTGCTCGCCGATCCCGTACTTCGCGATGGCCGCCAGCGTGTCGCCGCCGCCCGCGATCGAGAAGCCCTCGGAATCCGCGATCGCCTGCGCCACCACCTTGGTGCCATTGGCGAACTGGTCGAACTCGAACACGCCTACCGGGCCGTTCCAGACGATGGTGCCGGCCTGCTTGAGGATCTCGGCCAATTGCTGCGCCGTCTGCGGCCCGATGTCCAGGATCATGTCATCGGCGGCAACTTCATCGGCCGCCTTCACGGTGGCCTCGGCGTCCGCGCCGAACGCCTTGGCGCACACCACGTCCACCGGGATCGGCACATCCGCGCCGCGCTGCTTCATCAGCTCGATCACGGCGCGCGCCTGCTCCACCTGGTCCGGCTCGGCCAGCGACTTGCCGATCGGCAGCCCGGCGGCCAGCATGAAGGTGTTGGCGATGCCGCCTCCCACCACCAGCTGGTCGACCTTGTCGGCCAGCGATTGCAGGATCGACAGCTTGGTCGACACCTTGGAACCGCCGACGATCGCCACCAGCGGCCGCTTGGGTTCGTGCAGCGCGCGGCCCAGCGCGTCCAGCTCGGCTTCCAGCAGCGGGCCGGCGCAGGCCACCGGCGCGAAGCGCGCGATGCCGTGCGTGGTGGCTTCGGCGCGGTGCGCGGTGCCGAAGGCGTCGTTGACGTAGACGTCGCACAGCGCCGCCATTTTGCGCGACAGCGCCTCGTCGTCCTTCTTCTCGCCGACGTTGACGCGGCAGTTTTCCAGCAGCACCACCAGGCCCGGCTCGACCTTGACGCCGTCGACCCAGTCCCGCACCAGCGGCACCGGCATGCCCAGCAGCTCGGACAGGCGCTGGCCGACCTTGGCCAGCGAATCGGCCTCGGTCAGCACGCCCTCTTTGGGGCGGCCCAGGTGCGAGGTGACCATCACCGCGGCGCCGGCGTCCAGCGCCAGGCGGATGCCGGGCACCGAGGCGCGGATGCGGGTGTCTTCGGAAATGCGGCCGGCGTCATCGAACGGCACGTTCAGATCGGCGCGGATGAACACGCGCTTGCCGGACAGGGCGCCGGCCTTGGCCAGCGCGGACAGGGTATTGACCTTGGACATTTGCTTTGCGTCTCCTAGAGTTGGCGAACGAAGGGGACGAACCCGCTTCCCGCCGTGGCGGAAAACCTGTTCGTCCCCTTCGGTTCGACAGCGATGCTTACTTGGCCGACATCAGCGCGACGGTGGTGTCGAGCATGCGGTTCGAGAAGCCCCACTCGTTGTCGTACCAGGACGAAACCTTGACCAGGCGGCCCGAGACCTTGGTCAGCGACGCGTCAACGGTGCTGGAGGCCGGGTTGTGGTTGTAGTCCACCGAGACCAGGGGTTCGGTGTTGTAGTCCAGGATGCCCTTGAGCTCGCCTTCCGAGGCGGCCTTCAGGATGCCGTTCACTTCCTCGACAGTCGTGTCGCGCTTGGCCACGAAGGACAGGTCGACGATCGACACGTTGATGGTCGGGACGCGGATGGCGTAGCCGTCCAGCTTGCCGTTCAGTTCCGGCAGCACCAGGCCGACCGCGGCGGCGGCGCCGGTCTTGGTCGGGATCATGCTCATGGTGGCCGAACGGGCGCGGCGCAGGTCTTCGTGGTAGACGTCGGTCAGGACCTGGTCGTTGGTGTAGGCGTGGACGGTCGTCATCAGGCCGTTTTCCAGGCCCAGCTTGTCGTTCAGCGGCTTGACCAGCGGGGCCAGGCAGTTGGTGGTGCACGAGGCGTTCGAGATGACGGTGTCGGTCGACTTCAGCACGCCGTGGTTGACGCCGTAGACGACGGTGGCGTCAACGTCCTTGCCGCCCGGGGCCGAGATGATGACCTTCTTGGCGCCGCCCTTGATGTGCGCGCCGGCCTTTTCCTTGGTGGTGAAAAAGCCCGTGCATTCCAGCACCACGTCGACCTTCAGCTCGCCCCACGGCAGTTCGGCCGGGTTGCGGTTGGCCAGCACGCGGATCTTGTCGCCGTTGACGACCATGTACTCGCCGTCGACTTCGACGGTGCCCGGGAACTTGCCGTGGGCGGTGTCGTAGCGGGTCAGGTGGGCGTTGGTCTTGGGATCGCCCAGGTCGTTGATGGCGACGATTTCGATATCGTGCTTCTTGCCACCTTCGTAGTGGGCACGCAGGATGTTGCGGCCGATGCGACCGTAACCGTTGATGGCGACGCGAATGGTCATGACTAGGCTCCTTTTTTACAGAACTTGCTTGACGGTCTCGGCCACCTTGTCGGCGGTCAGCCCGAAGAACTTGAACAGCGCGCCGGCCGGGGCCGATTCGCCGTAGCGGTCGATGCCGACCACGGCGCCTTCCAGGCCCACGTACTTGTGCCAGAAGGCGGTCACGCCGGCCTCGACGGCCACGCGCGGCAGCCCCTTGGGCAGCACCGATTGCTTCCAGGCGGCGTCCTGCTTGTCGAACACGTCGGTGCTGGGCATGGACACCACGCGCACCGCGATGCCGTCCTTGGCCAGTTGCGCTTGCGCTTCCAGGGCGATGGCGACTTCGGAACCGGTGGCGATGATCACGGCGCGAGCGCCGTCGGCGTCGCGCAGCACGTAGCCGCCGCGGGCGATGGCGTCCACGGTGGCGGCGTCGCGTTGCACGAACGGCAGGTTCTGGCGCGACAGCAGCAGCGCCGTCGGGCCGCCGTCATGCACGTCCATGCCGATGCTGGCCGGGCGCGTCACGGCGGCGTTCCAGGCCACGGCGGTTTCGGCCGTGTCGCAGGGACGCCAGAGCGACAGGTTGGGGATCAGGCGCAGGCTGGCGGCGTGTTCGATCGACTGGTGGGTCGGGCCGTCTTCGCCCAGGCCGATGGAGTCGTGCGTGAACACGTGCACCACGCGCTGCTTCATCAGCGCGGCCATGCGGATGGCGTTGCGCGAGTAGTCGGAGAACGTCAGGAAGGTGCCGCCGAACGGCAGGTAGCCGCCATGCAGGGCCACGCCGTTCATGATGGCGGCCATGCCGAATTCGCGCACGCCGTAGTTGATGTGGCGGCCGAACTGGATGCCCTTGTCGCCGGCGCGCACCGCGCCCACGCCCTTCCAGTCGGTGAAATTGGAGCCGGTCAGGTCGGCCGAGCCGCCCAGCATTTCCGGCAGCGCGGCGGCCAGCGCCGTGATCGCGAACTGCGAGGCCTTGCGGGTGGCGACGGTTTCGGCCTTTTCCAGCGTGGCGTTCAGGAACGCCTTGAATTGGTCGGCGTAGCCGGCGGGCAGCTCGCCCTTCATGCGGCGGGTGAACTCGGCGGCCTCGGCCGGGAATTCGGCGGCGTAGGCGTTGAACGCCGACTGCCATTCGGCCTGCGCGGCGGCGCCGGTCTTGCGGCCGTCCCAGCCGTCGTAGATGTCCTGCGGGATCTGGAACGGCTCGGCCGACCAGCCCAGCGCGGCGCGGGTGGCGGCGATCTCGTCCTTGCCCAGCGGCGCGCCGTGCACGTTGTGGGTGCCGGCCATATTGGGCGAGCCCTTGCCGATGACGGTGCGGCAGACGATCAGCGTAGGCTTTTCCGATTGCGCGCGGGCGGCCTTGATGGCGGCATCCACGGCGGCGGCGTCGTGGCCGTCGACGCCGCGGATGACGTTCCAGCCGTAGCCCTCGAAGCGCTTGGCGGTGTCGTCGGCGAACCAGTGCTCGACGTGGCCGTCGATCGAGATGCCGTTGTCGTCATACAGCACCACCAGCTTGGACAGCTTGAGCGTGCCGGCCAGCGAGCACACTTCGTGCGAGATGCCTTCCATCAGGCAGCCGTCGCCGGTGAAGGCGTAAGTGTGGTGGTCGACGATGGTGTGGCCGGGCTTGTTGAACTCGGCGGCCAGCAGCGCTTCGGCCAGCGCCATGCCGACGGCATTGCCCAGGCCCTGGCCCAGCGGGCCGGTGGTGGTTTCCACGCCCGGGGTGATGCCCACTTCGGGGTGGCCCGGCGTCTTGGAATGCAGTTGGCGGAAATTCTTCAGTTCTTCGATCGGCAGGTCGTAGCCGGTCAGGTGCAGCAGCGCGTAGATCAGCATCGAGCCGTGGCCGTTGGACAGCACGAAGCGGTCGCGGTTGGCCCAGGCCGGATCCTTGGGGTTGTGGCGCAGGTTGCCGATCCAGAGGGCCTGGGCGATTTCCGCCATGCCCATGGGAGCGCCCGGGTGCCCGGAGTTCGCTTGTTGCACGGCATCCATCGCGAGGACGCGGATGGCATCCGCCAAGGCAAGTTTAGGGGCGGTCGGATTGCTCATTCGGAAGGCTCTTTGAGGCTGGCGCGCCCACGCAGGAAATGGGGGCCAGTTGAGTAGGTTGCGAAGCAGACGATTTTAACACCTGGGGATGACCCGACCGGCCACGGGCGGCGGGGTCCGCCAGATGGACGATGCTCCTGGGGAAAATCGTGGCGCCCCCTGGTGGAGACAGCCATGTCATAGCGTAGTTGCCACAATTGCGGCGGGGCGGTCCGAGATTGATGATGGCCTGGCACAGCCCCTTGTCGGAATCCGTATCATGATTGCCATGTTGAGCTTCACCATTCCCGCCGCCGGCATCCTGGCCCTGCGCAACGCGCTCGGCGAGGAACGCGCCATCGCGGTGGCGCAGGCGCTGGAACACGCCCGCCTGCAGGGCGAGGCCGACCTGCTCAAGCGCTCGCAGGACGAAGCGCGCGCCGAGCTCCAGGCCTATGCCCTGTCACGCGTCGACTTCGCCCGCGAACGCGCCGAGCTCGAACGCGACATCGCCAGGCGCGCCGCCCAGGAACAATTCGACAGACTCGTCGAAATTGTCGCGCAATTGCCCACCCGCGAAGAGCTCAAGCAATTGCCCACCCGCGAGGAACTCAAGCGCTTCGCCACCCACGAAGACCTGGCCGAGGTGCGCCACGACCTGCTGCGGCTGGACAAGAAAATGACCGTGGGCTTCCTGACCCTGCTGACGCTGCAACTGGCGTCCAGCGCCCCTACTCTGATCGACTGGGGCATCAAAATGGTAGGCTACGCGCTCAGGTGACCGGGCGACGAGCCAGGCCCTGAGTCGCCGGGCCGCTGCCCGTGCCGCGCCCCGGGTCTGCGCCCGGTCCCACGTTCGCTTTCTGTCCGCCACCGCATTACCCATGTCCGCTCCCCGCTTCTTCTGCGACGCTCCCCTTGCCGCCGGCGCCCGCATCGTCCTGCCCGAGGCCCTGGCGCACCACGCCATCCGGGTGCTGCGGCTGCGCGCGGGGGAAACCATGGTGCTGTTCAACGGCCAGGGCGGCGAATATCCGGCCGTGCTCGAGATCGACGGCAAGGCCGGTTTCGCCCAGTTGGGCGCGTTCGATCCGCGCGAAGCCGAGCTGGTCGGCCGCCTCACGCTGGTACAGGGCCTGCCCGCCGGCGACAAGATGGACTGGGTGGTGGAAAAGGCGGTGGAACTGGGCGCCGCCCGGGTCTGCCCCATCGCCGCGCAGCGCAGCGTGCTGCAATTGTCCGGCCCGCGGCTGGAAAAACGGGTGGCGCACTGGCAGCGCATCGCCCAATCGGCCGCCGAGCAATGCGGCCGCAACCGGCTGATGGCGGTCGACGCCCCCGTGACGCTGGCCGACTGGCTGGCCCTGCCGGCCGACGGCCTGCGCTTGCTGTGTCATCCGGACGCCGACGCCGACTTGGCCGGCCGGCTCGGCGCCACGCCGAACCTGCAATCGTTGACGCTGCTGGTCGGCCCCGAAGGGGGCTGGTCGGAAAAGGAACTGGCGCAGGCGCGCGAGGCGGGCGTCCAGGCCGTCAGGTTCGGCCCGCGCGTGCTGCGCACGGAAACGGCGGGGCTGGCCTTGATTTCAGCGGCCGGCGCCTTGCTCGGCTGGTGATCGACGCCCCGTACCGGGGCATCACTGACAGATGGCCCTGGGGCCGGCGGCGCGAGCGCCCCTGCCCGGGCGGTCAGTCATTCTCGCCATAGGGCGCGGCGGCCACGCCGGGTTCCGGATCCGGGTGTTTGCCCGCGTGCTCCACCACATACGCAAAGCTGCGGCCATTCTCGTGGGCAAATTCGGCGGCGTCGGCGCACACCGACTCGATGCGGGCGGCGTCTTCCTCCAGCGCCGGGTCGCCGGAATGCAGCTTGTACAGCCACAGCACCACGCCGGTCTTGTGATCCAGCACGGTGTCGCACAGGCAGTCGTAGAGCGCGTCGAGGTTGCCGCCGAAATACTCGGGGAAATCCACCGCCTTGACGATGGCGCGCAGCACCGCGGAACGGCTGCGGGCCGGATCGCAATTGGCCACGAACAGCGCCAGGCCGAGCTCATGCGCGGCGTCGACCACGGCCTTTTTGTCCAACCCTTCATGGGGCAGCGCTCCACCTCGCTTCAACTGCCGCTGCAGGGTAGATTGGGCATTGCGCGTCATGCCTGTGCCTCCTTGAAAAAGGCGATCACTTCATCATTACGCTGCATCGTATCGGCATAACCCAGTTCAATCAATCGCTTGGTGTAGCTGGACTCAAACAACAGGTAGGACATCAATGCGCCGCCCCCAGGGCGGCCTGGATCGGACGATACACCGAGTACGCGGAAAAGGGCACGGGCCTGGGGCGGCATATCGTCCATATGCTCCAGCGCCAGCGAATCCAGCGAACGGCTTGGCGTGATGGTCAGCACCTGGATGCGGCGCAGCGCCACCGTCTCGCCCTCCTTGTGGCGGGCCACCAGGTCGACCAGGTAATTCATCCGTTCCAGGCGCTCGACGTCCATTGACAAGCCATCCAGGAAGATGCTGGACAAGGCGTGGCCGCCGACCTGCGCCAGCGACGGGTAGGGCGGCGCATCTTCCCGGTGTTCCGGGTGGGTGTCGTCGCGAAACCCGGTACCGATCACCAGCACCCGGTGCGCCCCCAGGTGAATGGCGGGACTGATCGGCGCCAGTTGCCGCATGGAACCGTCGCCGCACCACTCGCCCTTGCCATGCACGGTAATCTGCCTGGCGGGAAAAACGAACGGAATGGCGGATGAGGCCATCAAGTGATCGACCGTGATCGGTGTCGGAATGGCCAGCCGCAGGTAGCGGTGCCATGGCTCGATCGGCGTGTGCGCCTGGTAGAAGGTCAAATGTTCGCCACTGGTGTAACCCGAGGCCGTGATCGCCAGCGCCGACAAGGCGCCGCTTTCCAGGCCCGACCGCAAGTGATCGAAATTCAGCACCCGCCCCAGCAACGCCTGCATCGGGCTGTTGTCCAGCAGCGACTGGGGGCGCTTGCGCGTCAGGCCGGAATACATCCACCCCAGCGACAGCAAGCCCAGCCAGCGCACGCCGGTGCGGATCAGGCCGGGCGCGTCGGCCCGGTAGATCATGTCGGTGTTGAGCGACGACCACAGCCGGCGGATGCGGCGCACGCCCAGGTGCGGCCGCTCCGCGCGGCAGGCCAGCGCGGCGGCATTGATGGCGCCGGCCGAGGTGCCGCAGATGATGTCGAAAGGATTCTTGAAACGCGAATGCCAGTCGGGGTCCAGCAGTTCCATGATGGCGCTGAGCACGCCGACCTGGTAGGCGGCGCGCGCGCCGCCCCCGGTCAGGACCAGGCCGGTCGGCGTGCGCGGCCACGCCGGACCGCCATTGGCGACTTCAACGTGGGGTATTGGCATCGACCACAGTCATCGCGGTCATGTTGACGATGCGGCGCACGGTCGAGCTGGAGGTCAGGATGTGCACCGGCGCGTTGGCGCCCAGCAGGACCGGACCGACCGCCACGTTGCCGCCGGCCGCCGTCTTGAGCAGGTTGTAGGCGATGTTGCCCGCGTCCACGTTCGGGCACACCAGCAGGTTGGCCTCGCCCTTGAGCGTGGAGGACGGCAGGATGCGCAGGC
>NZ_JCBANN010000030.1:0-64300 GCF_059761975.1 Achromobacter sp. 46006 | reverse complement strand
AAATCCGTTGCACTTGCCTTGCCTCGCTGCCCAACAAACTGCTTGAACTGCGAAGGAGCGAGACTATAGCACAGAAATTCGGCGTGTCACGTCGGCATGACAACCATTTTGCAGAAAGATGATGTTTGCCCTGCCGCACGGCAAGACTCCGGGTGGATCTCTCCCCCGCATGGGCGACTTCGCCCACCGGGCCGGCAGGCAATTATCCGCACTGGCCGCCATCGGGTTGAAGCCGGGAACCGGACCCGTCGGTGCCCCGCAGGGTAGTCAGTCAGGCCCAGGGCCTCTCTCTATATATATAAGAGGCCCATCTCCCCCTGCGGCGGATATCCGCCCCTCCCTACATATATAGAGAGGCATCCGTATACGGAAGATGACCCGCGCTGGACGGCGCCAGCGATCCCGAGCTCCGTGCCGGAATCACCGCTCCTCACCAGCGCAGGGTGTCTATGCGGGCGATTCGCTTGAGCGATTGCTCGACCCTGGCCTGATTCACCACCCATTCCGGCGCGCCCATGTCCTTGAGCATATGGGCATCCAGTTCATCCGCCAGGTTGCGCAAGATCCGGTCGGCGCGCCATGAACGGTAGACGCGCCAGAGACGGGTGATGACACCGGCTGGCCGCGAAGGCATCGGCTCGCCGACGTGCGATGCAGGCAGCCCAGTCGCCAGGGGTCCGGCGACGGGAACTGCGACAGGCGTGGGCGGGGAGACGACGGGCGCATGAGGCCGTGGCGGCGCCGGGCAGGCGCTACCGAACTCAGAGGCAGTCTGAACACAGGTTTGGGCGGGCATGGTTGGCTCCTCGATCCGATCCGTTTTGGTAAGCGTATTCGCCCAAACCGCGGCTGAAAATCGAATTGTTTTACCCATGACGGTCAGTTAATCTAACCAAACGAGTCATCCCCTTGTCAGATCCTGCCCGCCCTGCCTCATGCGCCTGCCCCTGAATACCCTGCCCGCCTTCCGCGCCGTTGCCGAATTGCAAAACCTGCGCGCGGCGGCCGACCGCCTGCACTTGACCCACAGCGCAGTCAGCCAGCAGATCAAGGGACTGGAGGAGCAATTGGGCTTTCCCTTGTTCGAGCGCAGCGGGCGCGGCATTGTGCTGAACCCGGCCGGCGCGGCCCTGCTGTGCAGCGTGCAGAGCGCCATGGCATTGCTGGACGAGGGCCTGATGGCGGCATCGGCTGCCGCGCGTGGCAGCGCACAGCACTTGCGCGTTTCGGTATTGCCCTCGTTCGCGCAACGCTGGCTGTTGCCGCGCATGGCCCGTTGGCACAAGCGCCATCCGGAACTATCGCTGGAAATCGAGACCTCGCAGCAAGTGGTGGACTTGCTGCGCGACGGGTTTCATGCCGCGCTGCGGTTCGGCCGCGGCCCCTGGCCTGGCGTGGAGTCGGAGCCGCTATTCGACATGCCGTTGCCGCTGATCGCGCTGGCTTCGCCGGAAACCGCCGCGGCGCTGGCCGACCGCACGCCCGAAACGCTGGCCCGGCAACCGCTGCTAGGGGAACGCGACATGTGGCAACACTGGTTCAATGCCGCCGGCCTGAGCGTGCCAGTCACGCCTGTGGCAACGTTCAATGACGCCGGCATGATGCTTCAGGCGGCGGAACAGGGATTGGGTATTACGCTGGGGCGCGAGCTGCTGGCCGCGGATGCGATCCGCGCGGGCCGGTTGGTGCAGGTATCACCCGTGACAGTGCATTACGAACAGGCCCAGACCTATCACCTGGTCTACCGGCCCAGCCTGCGCGAGTGGGCTCCGCTGGTGGCCTTGAAGCAGTGGTTGCACGACGAACTGGAGCGATCGAGCCAGGGGCTGGTGACGGCCGCGCCTCACGCAGCGGTCCCTGACACATTCGACACGGGCACCTGACCCGCCGCGCCCCCTCCAGGCAGCGCGGAGCCGCCCCGGGGCGATGCCGTCAGGCGGCCCTGCGGGTCGCGGGCGGCACCCCATGCATGGAGTCGGTCTGGTTGAAGCGCTGGTGCCACGAAAAGGCTTCTTCCAGCAGATGCGGGGTCTGGCCGCCGCGCTCGCAGGCACGACCGAAATAATCCTGCAGCGCATCGCGGTACGAGGGATGCACGCAATGCTGGATAATCACGCGGGCGCGTTCGCGCGGCGCCAGGCCACGCAAATCGGCCAGGCCGCACTCGGTGACCAGCACGTCGACGTCGTGTTCGGTGTGGTCGACATGCGAGACCATCGGCACAACGCTGGAGATATCGCCGTTCTTGGCCATGGACTTGGACACGAAGATCGCCAGATGGGCATTGCGGGCGAAGTCACCCGAGCCGCCGATGCCGTTCATCATGTGGGTGCCGCCGACGTGGGTCGAATTGACGTTGCCGTAGATGTCGAACTCCAGCGCGGTGTTGATGGCGATGATGCCAAGGCGACGCACAACCTCCGGCGCGTTGCTGATCTCTTGCGGACGCAGCACGATGCGTTCACGGTAATGCTCGATGTTGGCCAGGATCTTTTCGTACACGGGTCGAGAAACCGTGATGGACGAAGCCGAGGCGAACGCCAGCTTGCCCTGATCCAGCAATTCGATGGCGCTGTCCTGCAGCACTTCCGAATACATTGTCAGGCCCTCGAATTCCGATGACTCGAAGCCGTGCAGCACGGCGTTGGCAATGGTGCCGATGCCAGCCTGCAGCGGCAACAAGGCATTGTCCAGACGGCCAGCCTCGACCTCGGCGCGCAGGAAGGTGTTGATATGGGCCGCGATGGCGCTGGTTTCGGCATCCGGCGGCAAGGCATTGGAAGGGCTGTCCGGCTCGTGCGTGATGACAATGGCGGCGATCCTGTCGGGATCGACCTCGATCCAGGGCTGGCCGATGCGTTGGTCGGCCGCAACCAGGCCGATGGGCTCGCGCCGGGGCCTTTCGGTGGGAACGTAGATGTCGTGCAGGCCTTCGATGGCGGCCGGGACGCCGAGGTTCAACTCGATGATGATGCGCCGCGCCTGCTGCGCGAACGAGGCGGAATTACCCACCGACATGGTGGGCACGATGGCGCCGGTTTCGGTGATGGCGGCGGCCTCGATGATGGCTACGTCGACCGGGCCTATGTGACCGGCGCGCAACTGCTCGGCGGTTTCCGACAAGTGCTGGTCGATGAAAGCGATTTCGCCCTGGTTGATCTTGCGGCGCAGTGTCGTGTCGACCTGGAACGGCATGCGTCGCGCCAGCGCATTGGCCTGCGCCAGCATCTTGTCGGTGTCGTGCCCCAGCGAAGCGCCGGTGATGAGCGTGATGGAGAGCGGTTCGCGCTCGGCGCGCGCAGCCAGCGCCGCGGGGACCGATTTGCAGTCGCCGGCCCGCGTGAAGCCGCTCATGCCCACGGTCATGCCGTCTTCGACCAATTGGGCCGCCTGCTGCGCGGTCGTGATCTTGGCACGTAGCCCGGGATGGCGGATGCGGTCGGTATGCATGATGTCTCCAGATTCAAAAGCCGGTGGCTCGCGGCCGGACGCGCGGGCATGCCGCCAACATCCGGACGCCGTCTAGCGCGGCGTTTCGTGACGTCCGAAGCGCGCCATGCCGGCCAGCTTCGGGTCGAATTTCCGGCAGTATAGGAAGCGCGGGCGAAATCTCGTAATGACTTAAAATCATCCAAATAAGTCGTTTTTTTCATTGTTTGAAGATTCCGCGCTTTACACGGGAGGTTCCTCTTGGACGTGCGTGCCCTGCGATACTTCGTCGAAACCGTGCGACATGCCAGCTTCACGCAGGCGGCCAAAGCGCTGTTCGTCACCCAATCGACCGTCAGCAAGATGATCCGCCAACTGGAAGAAGAAGCCGGTACGCCACTGCTGGTGCGAGACGGTCACACCGCGCGGCCCACCGATACCGGGCGCGTGATGTACCAACGCGGCCTGCAAGTGCTGGAGACCATGCGCCAGTTGGGCGAGGAAATGCGCCAGACCGCCGAACTGCAGCGCGGGGCTCTCGAGGTCGGCATCCCGCCCATGATCAACCTGCTGTTCACGCCAGTGGTCAAGCGTTTTCGCGAGCAGCATCCCGGGATCCACCTGACCTTGCGCGAGGGCACCGGCCGCGCGGTGGAAGCGTTGGTGGCAAGCGGCGAACTGGAGGTGGGCGCGACCGTCCTGCCGCTCGCGACCGACAGTGGACTGGCCGCGCAGGCATTCGGCAGTTATCCGATCTGGGTGATCGGACCGCCCGACGCGGCCTGGGCCGGCAAGACCTCGCTGCCGCTGAGCGCGCTGCGCGATACCCGCCTGTTGATTCCCACCGATGACTTCGCCATGACGCGGCGGCTGCGCCAGGCCTTTGCCGACGCCGGCCTGCAGCCCGGCATCGCGGCCCAGAGCGCGCACTGGGACTTCCTGGTAGCGATGGCTTCGGCCGGCCTGGGCGCGGCCTTGCTGCCCGAGCCTCTGATGCGGCGCATGAAGACGCGGGGCTTGAGTACCGCCAGGCTGGCCAAATCCGGACTGCAATGGGAGGTCGGCCATATCTGGCAGCAATCCGGTTACTTGTCGTATGCCGC
This sequence comes from Achromobacter sp. 46006, assembly GCF_059761975.1. NCBI lineage: Bacteria > Pseudomonadati > Pseudomonadota > Betaproteobacteria > Burkholderiales > Alcaligenaceae > Achromobacter > Achromobacter sp. 46006. Next base: position 59,768 of record NZ_JCBANN010000030.1, on the reverse strand, counting down.
CCGCGCCTGGCTGGAAGTGTGCGATGCAGTGCTGGGCGGCCCTCGCGCGCACCGCCGGATCTAACAGGGACATAGCGGAGTTTTTGTTGCAACGAAGCGGGCAACGGCTTGTTATGCTGCGCCTCGATGCGATCCGATCGCCCAAGAAACATGACTCCGAATCCGCAATATCCGCGCTTGCGCACCGTGCCGGGCACCCGCGTTTTCGCCGCCCTGGTTGCCGCCCTGCTGCTGGCGCTGTGCCTGGCGCCCGCGTTTGCCGCCGCCCCCGCCTCGCCTGCGGAGACCGACGCCATGCTGGCCGCCGCCCGCAAGCAGCTCGATGACATCCGCAAGCGCATCCCCGACGAGACCGACGACGCCGAACTGCTCAAGCAGCGCGGCGATGCGCTCGACATCCAATCCAAGGCGGACGCCGCCGCCGATGCGCTCGCCCCGCAGTTGACCAGCGTGACGGCGCGCTTGAGCGAGTTGGGCACGCCACCCGACAACGTCAAGGAAGCGCCCGACGTCGCGGCCCAGCGCATGCAACTGGACAAGAACAGCCGCGCCCTGGACGCGCAGATCAAGCTGGCCCGGTTGCTGTCGGTGGATGCGGCCCAGGCCGCGGAACAGATCTCGGCCCAGCGCCGCACGCAGTTCCAGGCACGGCTGGGCGAACGCCGCGACTCGTTCCTGTCGGCCCAGTTCTGGGCCGAATTCCGCCAGGAATTTCCGCGCGACCTGGAACGGCTGCTGGCATTGCGCGACGATCTGGCGACCGCGGTCAGCCAGACGCCAAGATGGGGCTGGGTATTGCTGGCCACGGCGGCCGCACTGGCGATTGCCTTGCGTATCTGGATCGGCCGCCTGCTCTTGCGCATCACCGCGACGCGGGTGCCGCCCGGGCGCCTGCGGCGCTCGTTCCTGGCGGTTGCGCTGCTGACGCTGGCGGTGGCCACACCGGGCGTCATCGCCTTGCTGCTGCACATTGGCCTGGACTGGAACTCGCAATTGTCGGACAGCAGCGGCACATTGCTGGCCAATCTGGTTGCGACAGTCTGTTTCGGAGGGTATGTATCCGGGCTGGGCTACGCCCTGCTTTCGGCCAACCGGCCGTCCTGGCGCCTGCCCCCGGTGTCCGACGCGGTGGCGCAACGCCTGCGCTGGCTGCCAGGGGTACTGGGCGTGCTGGTGGTGATGATCTGGCTGGCCGAACGCCTGCCGGTGCTGCTGAACGTCAGCCTGACCACCACCATCACCCTGACCGGAATCGTGGCGGTGCTGGTCATGGCGACGATGGCGGTGGCGTTGTCGATCGGTCGCCGGCTGCGCCGTCTGGCGCAGCAGCAGGACGCCGGTCCCACGCCGTTCTGGATCTCATTGCTGCTTACCGCCGCCGGCACCGTGCTGGTCCTAAGCCTGGCCAGTCTGCTGGCGGGTTACGTGGCGTTCGGTAGTTTCCTGGCCAAGCAGGTGCTGTGGGTGCTGATCGTGCTGGCGTCGGCCTATCTGCTGTCGTTACTGATCGAAGATGGCTTCAGCACCTTGCTCGGCACCTCGCACCGCGATGATGGCGATGGCACCAGCCTGCGCGATCAGGCAGCGGTGCTGCTGTCGGGCGTGGGCCGGGTGGCGGTGGGCCTGCTGGCCCTGATCCTGCTGGTGGCGCCGTTCGGTGAAGGGCCGATGGACCTGGTGCAGCGCTTCGATCAGTTGCGCAAGGGCCTGGCCATCGGCGAGGCACAGATCCGTCCGGGCGCGGTGCTGCAGGCGCTGCTGGTGCTGAGCCTGTCGCTGCTGAGCGTGAAGATGCTCAAGCGCTGGCTGGCCAACCGCTACCTGCCCACCACCGAACTGGATCCTGGCATGCAATTGTCGGCGGCGACGCTGTTCGGCTATGCCGGGTTCGTCCTGGCAATCGCGCTGTCGCTGTCGGCCGCGGGCATCGGCCTGGAACGGGTGGCGTGGATCGCCAGCGCGCTGTCGGTGGGCATCGGTTTCGGTCTGCAGGCAGTGGTACAGAATTTCGTGTCTGGCCTGATCCTGCTGGCCGAACGTCCCGTCAAGGTCGGCGACTGGGTCTCGCTGGGCGGCGTCGAAGGCGACATCCTGCGCATCAACGTGCGGGCCACGGAGATCCAGATGGGGGATCGGTCCACGGTGATTGTCCCGAATTCGGAATTCGTCACCAAGACTGTGCGCAACGTCACGCGCTCGAATCCCCTGGGACTGGTGCAGATCAAGCTGCCGTTGCCGCTGTCTACCGATGCCCAGCGGGTGCGCGAACTGATCCTGCAGGCATTCGCAGACCATGAGGACGTACTCGACACGCCTGCGCCCAATGTGTTCCTCGATGGCATCGAGGCTGGCAATCTGGTGTTCAACGCCAAGGGCTATGTCTCGTCGCCACGCTCGGCCTATGGCGTTCGCAGCGCCCTGCTTTTCACCGTGCTGCATCGATTGAATGAGGCCGGGTTGGCCGTGTCCGCGCCGCCAACGATGTTGCTGGCATCGGCCCCACAGGCGACGCCGTCGCGCCCGGGAGCCGCCGAGGGGCCGGGCGCCGCGGCTGCGCCCGCCGCCACGCCCTGAGTGCCGGGGCCACCATCTTCAACCCGGCGAGTAAAAGTCCGCCAGGCCCTGCCTGTCCATGCGCGGATTGCGCAGCGGCGGCGAATTCACCATGGTGTTTTGCACGGACAGGACCGGATACGTCTGCGCGACGGGCCCGGACGCCATGGCCGGAGCCGGCGCGGGCGCGGCCTGGGCGACGTTGGGGTTGGGATTCTCGAACCGGTGGTCGGCGGTGGTGAGCGACGGATTGGTGCACAGCCCCTGCGCGGTCAAGGCGGCCTTGGTGCGGTCATCGGTCTGGCAGAGAATGTCGACCGCCGCGGTCTCGAGGCGGCGCGAACGGTCCGGATCCTTGGTGGAGGCGGCTGCCTGCATGGTGCGTTCAAAGTTGCGGCGCAGGCTGCACTTCTGGTCTTCCACCGGGAAGGCCACGTTCATGCCGAACCCGACCACGGAGCCGCCGCCGCCGGCCGACACCATGCAGCTATCGGACGAAAACGAGCCATAGAAACTCTGCGCGCCGATCGGCGGCGCGGTGCGCAGGGTGCTCGAACCGTTGCTGTTGGAATTGAACGTGACGCCCTGGTTATTGCCGGCGTTGGTCGAGCCCGATGACGCCGAGGTGGTCGAGGAAGAAGTGCTGGTCTGGGCTCCGGCGGAAAAGGCCACCAGCGACAGGGATAAGGCAAGCGCAAGGGTTTTCATGATGTCCTCTCGACCGGACGGCCGAGGCCGTCCGGATTGCGTGCTGCTCAGTGACCAAAACCACCCACCGGACCGACGCCGTGGATCGACGCGGTCGCCCCGATCGCGCCGGCGTTGAACGTGCCCGTGGCCGTTGCGTTGGTGGTGGTGCTACCGAACGTGGCGCCGCCGTTGGCGATGCTGTCGCCGACCATGATCGGCGCATTGCCGCTGATATGGCCGTAGCTTTCGCTGGTGGCGTATTGCCGCGTGCTGGTGACGGCGGTGGTCCCATCCGGGCTGAAGGATCCTCCGGCGGTGGCAACGCCGCCGGTTTCACCGAACGACGTCTGGCTCGATGAGCCATAGCCGTTGATCTGGGTCGAGACCACGGAAGTGCCCGTGGAGACCGACGAGACCGTGCCCGTGATGGTGCCGACATGGCCGGACGCCGACATGCCGGGCTGGCCCGGCCCACTCGCGTAGGCGGAAACCGCGACGAGGGACAACGTTGCGACTGCTGCGAGCTTTTTCATTTGTGCTCCTCCCGATCCGCTGCATGCGGATGATCAGGTGCCGGTGGCCGACCGGCGCGGACCTCTACCTCCCGACGCTGTACACCCATATGGCAACGTGGCGTTTGGGACTTTCGTATTGGTACGGAATGATTGCGCCGTACTAAGGACGTCGGTATCGGTTAAACGGGTGACCGATTCCAAGGGAGTGAGGAGGAAGACGTAAAAGATGTCATGCAATCTGCGAACATCGGCGCGCGGGCCATGCATATGGCGGAGGCATGGCCCGCGCCGGACGCGATTGCTGCGACGCATCTCAGCTCATAGGATGGGGCGATGCGAGATGCCCTCGCACGCATTGCCTAGCACGCACGGCGGCGATTTTCGACAGATCGCCGTTCGGCTTACTGTCAGGATGAGCCCGGCAGGGCGGGCCAGTGCGCCCCGGCATACGCGAGCAGGCGCGCCGACTCGCGCCGGGCCAGCGCGAGGTCCACCGCGACAAGCAGCAACAACACGCCGCCTTCGGCCAGTTCGAGCCGGGCCCACAGGTGGTAGCCGGCCAGCAGCGCCATCCCCACCGCCGCCGCCAGCCAGCCAGGCCAAGCCGGCGCGGCCCCCGCCAGCGCAGGCCCCGTGGCACGGCGCAGCGCCAGCCATGCGACGAGCGGCAGGGCGAGCATGGACAAGGGAAGGTAGATCGCAATGGCCGACAGCACCGCCGTCACGCTGAATTGGGTGTGCGATACCAGAGCCATGACGGCGAGTGCCGCAACCCCCACGTACCACAGCAGGCGGGCAGCGACAAAATGCGGCAGGGTCGTAGCGGATCGGTTCATGGCGACGGGCTTTTTGCGCCATACTACTCCGCCCGGCCGGCCCTCGCCCGGCCCTTTAACCCGGAGACAAGATCATGATCCAGGAGATTGCCAGCATCCACGTGCGCGAAGGACAAGAAGCCCTGTTCGAAGCGGGCGTGGCCCAGGCCCGGCCGCTGTTCCTGCGGGCCCGCGGCTGCCACGGCATGGAGTTGTACCGCAGCATCGAACAGCCGCAGCGCTATACCCTGGTGGTGGATTGGGAAACCGTCGAAAACCACATGGTGGATTTCCGGGAGTCCGTCGATTTCCAGGAATGGCGCAAGCTGGTGGCGGGCTTCTTCGTCGAGCCGCCCCAGGTTCACCACGAGCAAAAGGTGCTCTGAGGTTCAGACTGGCGCCAGCCGAGAGCTGGCCGCGAGCGCAACCGCCACGGTGGTGCGCACGTCGGCCAGGGCGCGGTGGGTGGGCTCGGAGGCGCCGACGTGCCTCGCCAGGACATCCAGTTTGTGCGACGGCAATTCAGGCCAGGCGCGCCGGGCCAGCGCCAGCGTGCAATGCGTGGCATTGGCGAACGGCAGGCCGGTCTGGCTGGCGGCCGCGGCCAGGAATCGGCGGTCGAACGAGGCATTGTGGAAAAACACCGGCAGGTCTTCGACAAAATCCAGGAAGGCCGCGAATGCCTGCGCCACGGGCACGCCCTGGCGGTCCACCTCGGCCTGCGTGATGCCGGTCAGGCGCGTGATGAAAGACGGCACGGCGGCGCGCGTGCGCACCACCTGCGCATACTCCCGCTGCGCCGCCCCCTCGGGCCCGACCCGGACCGCGGCGAATTCCAGGATTTCACATGATGCGGTGGAGAGTCCGGTGGTTTCCAGGTCGGCCACGATGAACGGGCCGCGCAGCGCGGCCAGCGCCGCCGACAGGGCGGCCGTGGATTTGGCCGCGCCACCAGTCGGTCCGGTCGCGCCTGCGGCCGGACGGGTACGGCGGTAATAGTAGGCCATGATCCGTCAAGCCGGCTGCAGCGCGGCGAAGCGCGGCGAGCCGTCGGCCAATTGGCCGAAGAACAACTCTGCTGGCCGCACCCACAGGCCGCGGGCATGCGGCCACAGATGCTCATAGACCACCATGGACGCGTCGGTCTCGGAATGGCGGGCCGTGTCGATATAGCGGTACAGGCCGCCCTTGTAATGGCGGTGGGTGGCAAGCGCCAACGCTTCGGATTCGGTCATGGGGGGCTATGAAAAACGCGGCCCGGGCCGGTAGGTTCCGACCCGGGCCGACGGGTTCTGACAAGACCGTATTTATAGCGCACTCGGACAGCGCGCGCCGCGCCGCCGTTCAATACCGCACATACTCCAATGCGGGCTTGGGAGGCATCGGCGTATTGGCCGCCGCCCGCGCCCGCACCGCTGGCGCCACGGGCTTGACCGCTGGCCGCAGGACCGGCGCGGCGCCATGCGCTTCGTGGGCGGCCTGCAAGGCAGCGGCGGCTTCGGCGGTCATCTGGGTAATATCCTCGGTCACTTCGCCCAGCTTGCCGGACTGCGCCAGCGACACTTCCACCACCTCACCCATGATCTCCGTGACCCGGCGCGACGAGGCCACGATGTCCTCCATGGTGGCGCCGGCCGACTGCACCTGCCCGGCGCCGCTCTCGATCTGCTCGACCGACATGGTTATCAGCCCTTTGATTTCCTTGGCCGCGGCGGCGCTGTTCTGTGCCAGGCTGCGCACTTCCGCCGCCACGACCGCGAAACCCTTGCCGTGCGCGCCAGCGCGAGCCGCCTCGACCGCGGCATTCAAGGCCAGGATATTGGTCTGGAAAGCGATGCCGTCCATCACGCCGATAATCTCGGAAATGCGCTTGGAACTGTCGGTGATCGCGCCCATGGTGCGCACCACGCCCCGCACGGTCTTGCCGCCCTCTTCGGCGACACGACAGGCATCCTGCGCCAGGGTATTGGCCTGCCCGGCGCGCTCGGCATTTTCCGTCAGGCCCTGCACCGCCACCCGCAGGGTCTGGGCGGCGGTAAAACGCCTGGTAATGTCGGTGGCGAACTTCACCACTTTGAATGGCCGGCCTTCGGCGTCGAAAATCGGGTTATAGCTGGCCTCGATCCAGACGTGGCGGCCGTTCTTGCCGATGCGCAGATACTGGCCGGTGTCGTGCTCGCCGCTGCGCAGTTTGCGCCAGAACTCCGCATAGGCCGCGCTGCGCGCTTCTTCGGGTAGCACGAACATGCTGTGGTGCCGCCCGAGGATTTCATCTTCGCGGTATCCCACCGCCTTCAAAAACAGGTCGTTGGCGCGGATAATGGTGCCATCCAACTCGAACTCGATAATCGCCTGCACTTTGGATATGGCCTCCAACTGACCCTCGGTGTCGGCCTGGCGATGCTGCTGCTCGGTAATGTCGGTGGCGTACTTGACCACCTTGAAGGCGCGCCCGTGCTTATCGAAAATCGGGTTATAGCTGGCCTGCAGCCAAACGTCGCTACCGTCCTTGCGCATGCGGCGATAACGCCCCGTGTCATGCGCTCCCTGGCCCAGCTTTTCCCAGAAAGCCAGGTAATCGGCGGCCTGGCGTTCTTCCGGCGCCACGAACATGCGGTGGTGCTGCCCCAGCACCTCGTCCAGTTCGTAGCCCATTGTGTCGAGGAAATTCTGATTGGCCATAAGGACATGGCCTTCGAGATCGAATTCGATCACGGCTTGGGCCTTGTGGATGGCCGCTATCTGTCCGTATAGATCCGCTTTCTGCATGCCACGCTCGGCGCGCAGCAGCCGTTTGAGGGTAAGCCATTGCATGTTGACGTCTCCCGCTGGGAATGGGACGAATTTGCTGAAACCGATGAAGAAACCAGTTGGCTTATCTGAAGCAGACTGCTGGCGCGTACTGGAAATCACGCCGTGCATGCCACGCCGCATGCACGCTTTGGCCTGCGATTCCGTCACCCCGTGGCGGCGGCAGGTCGACAATTGCAAAAAGAGAAAAATGTATCCAGTCGAAATTATTTAATCCCAAAAACGAGCTGCTCTCAATATTTTCCGTATCCGCTTTTCAAAAAAAAATCGAAGGCATGCCGTGCCCGGGCAATTCAGCAAAGATTCAACGACAGCATGAAGCCCGCTTCATGGCGAAAACCAGGGTTAATACGAATTAGGCCGAGCGCCAGATGGCGGCAGCGCTATGCGGGGAAAACGCTGATCTCGCCTTCGTGCCGCGCAGCGCGGCGCCCGTGGCTTTGTTGGTACTGGCGCGGCGATTGCCCGAAATGCGCGCGGAAATCACGCGAAAAATGCGCGCCGTCGGCAAATCCGCAGTCCAGCGCGATTTGCGTGATACTGCAGGCATTATTAAGCAATAGCCAACTGCCATATTCCAGCCGCAATTGGCGCTGGAAGGCCATGGGCGACATGCCCGTCGCCAGGCGGAAGGCTCTTTCGAGCTGGCGCCGTCCCACTCCGACGTAACGGGCAATGGCGTCCAGCGGCGGAGGGTTATCGATGCGCTGCTCGATGAAATGCGCCGCCTGGCGCACACGCAGGTCCTGAATTCCGGACAGATCGGTACGGAAATGTGCCTGCGGCACGCGTCCTGGTCGCGCGCCCTGCAGCATCATGTGGCGCATGGCCTGTTGCGCCTTGTCGCGACCGCAATGGCGCGCCACCAGATACAGCGCCAGATCGATGGCGGCGGTGGAGCCGGCGCAGGAAATCAGGTCGCCCTCGTCGACAAACAGCCGGTCGACCACCGCGCGGGTATGCGGAAAGCGTTCGCGGAATGCCTCCAGCACGTTCCAGTGGACGCAGACCGTGCGCGGCCCGATCACATCGGCCTGCGCCAGCGCGAAGGTGCCCGTGCAAATGCCCAGCAGCCGTACCCGCAGCGCCGCCGCCAGCCGCAGCCAGTCGCGCAAACGCTCGGGCATGCGGCCGCTGGAATAGTCATTGCCGCCGCAGACCGCGATGTAGTCGAACTGCGCCGGATCGTCGGGCAGGCCGGCTTCCACCTCGATCGCCAGTCCGGCGCTGGCGCAGCGCGGTTTGCCATCCCAGCTCATTACGCGCCAAGCGGTATGGATCTGGCGGCTGCGGCCGCCGTGGTCGCCAGCCAGCCGCAGGACGTCGACAAAACCGGCGAACGCGGCCAGCGTGAACTGGTCCAGCAGCACGATGCCGACGGTCAGGGCGGGTTTTCCCTGAGGCGGCAACACATCGCCGTCGTCATAGGAGAGCGGCGCGGACAGGGGGAGCGCGGCGGCGGTCATGACGCAATTATTCAAGTTTATGTCCCGCGCCTTCAAGCTCGTTTTCCCGAGCATCGCCCAAGATGCGCCTGTGGTACTTGAGTCAATGAATCGCGGATCGACAAATCTACAAGGGGAATCCGACATGGCAACAAACACCCGCAGCGCGCTGGGCGCGGCGGCGCTGGGCGCGGGGCTGCTCCTGGCTTCGCACGCGGCGCTGGCGCAGCAGCAGAAAATCACCGTCGCCTGGTACGGCGGCAACTGGGGCGACGCGTTCCGCGCTTGCGTCGCCGAGCCCTTCACCAAAGCCACCGGCGTCACCGTGGTGCCGGAGGTCGGCACCTCCACCACCACGCTGGCAAAGCTGCAGCAGCAGAAAACCGCGCCGACCATCGACGTCGCCTGGATGGACGGCGGCATCAGCGAACTGGCGCAGCAGGCCGGCGTGCTGGATGCGCTGGACCCGGCCGCCATTCCCCATCTGCAGAATGTCATCGACCAGGGCATCTACCGTGACGGCAATGCCGTGTTCGCGGTCAGCACCGGTTATTACTCGCTGGGCATCACCTACAACACCAAGGAAGTGACGCAGCCGCCGACCAGTTGGAAGGACCTTTGGAAACCCGAGTACGCCGGCGCGGTGGCGGTGCCTTCGCCCGCCAACTCGTCGGGCGTGCCATTCATCTTTTTCCTGGCGCGGGTCTGGGCGGTCGATCCGTCGAATCTGGCGCCGCTCTATGCCAAGCTGGCTTCGCTCGACACGGCGCTGTTCTTCGACAGCTCGGGCGCGGCCACCAACGCCTTCCAGAGCGGCGAAGCGGTGATCGGCGCGCATTTCAACGTCGGAGCCTGGGACTTGATCGACAAAGGCCTGCCTATCGGCTTCTCGGTCCCCAAGGAGGGAGTCTGGGCCACCGATGCCCGGCTGCACCTGGTCAAGGGCGCTCCCAACAAGGACGCGGCGCAGAAATTCATCGATACCGCCATGACCGCCGACGCCGCCGCCTGCCTGGCAAGCAAGCTGTATCTGGGCCCGGCGGTCAAGGATGTGCAAGTATCCAAGGAGGTCGCGCGCAAGCTGCCGTGGGGCGCGGAGGGCTCGGTCAAGAACCTCAGCCTGTTCGACTGGAACCTCATCAACGCCCGCCGCGCCGAGGTCACCGACGCGTGGAACCGGCAGGTTGCCCGCCAGCGCTGAGCAAGGTCCGCTTCCCATGTCCGCTTTGCTCACCATCGAAGGCGTGTCGATGCGCTTCGGCGCCTACCAGGCGCTGGATCGCATCGACCTGGCGATCCAGCAGGGAGAGTTCGTGGCGCTGCTGGGCCCCAGCGGCTGCGGCAAGACCACGCTGCTCAAGTCGATCGCCGGTTTCCTGCAGCCGGAATCGGGCCGCATCCTGATCGACGGCCAGGACGTCGGCCGGTTGCCGGCGCATCGCCGCCCGCTCAATACCGTGTTCCAGAACTATGCGCTGTTCCCGCACATGACGGTGCTGGAGAACGTCGCCTATGGTCCGCGGCGCCAGGGCGCCTCGAAGGCGCAGGCGGCCGAACGCGCCCGGGATGCGCTGGACATGGTCGGCCTGGCCGACTTCGGTCCGCGTTATCCACGCGAAATGTCCGGCGGCCAGCAGCAGCGCGTGGCGCTGGCGCGCGCCATCGTCAACCAGCCCAAGCTGCTGTTGCTGGACGAGCCGCTGTCGGCGCTGGACCTGAAGCTGCGCAAGCGCATGCAGCTCGAACTCAAGCATCTGCAGGCCCGTCTCGGCATCGCCTTCATCTTCGTCACCCACGACCAGGAAGAAGCGATGACCATGGCGGATCGCGTCGTGGTCATGCACGCCGGCCGCATCGAGCAGGTCGGCGCCGGCAGCGATATCTACCGCCAGCCGGCCACGCGTTTCGTCGCCGAGTTCATCGGCGATGCCAACTTCATCGCCTACACGGTGGCCGATGACGGCGCCTTGATGCTGGATACCCAGGGCCTGCGCGTGCCGCTCGCCCAACGCCCGGTGATGGCGCGCGGCCTGGCCGTGCTGCGGCCCGAAGACCTGAAGTTGTGCGGGCGCGCGGACGCCATGCTGACCGGCACCGTAAGCGACGTGATCAATGTGGGCAGCCACAGCATGATCCACGTCGACATCGGCGGCCAGACGCTGGTGGCGCGGCACGGCGGCCTCGCGCCGGGCGGCCTGCATGCCGGCGGCGAGGTGACGCTGGCGTTCGCGCCCGAACACCTGCACCTGATCGGCGGCCAGCCATGACGCGGCGCGCCTGGCTCTCTCCCGGCCTGTTGCTGGCGGCCCCGGTGCTGTTCTTTGCGGCCTTCTTCCTGGCGCCCCTGGCGGTGGTAGCGCTGGCCAGCGCCACTGGCGGTGCGGACGGCCTGACGCCGACGCTCGCGCAGTACACCAAGGTGCTGGCCGACCAGTACCACTGGGATGTGATCCTGGTGACGTTCCGGCTGGCCCTGTTCACCACCCTCGCCTGTCTGGTGCTGGGCTATCCGCTGGCCTGGTACCTGGTGCGCGTGGTGCGCTGGCAGGCCTGGCGCCGCGCCTGCGTGATCCTGCTGGTGGTGCCGCTGTTCACCAGCAATATCGTGCGCGCCTTCGGTTGGATGGTGCTGCTGGGCCGCAATGGGCTGGTCAATCAGGGCCTGCTGGCCACGGGCGCGCTCGACCGACCGATGCGCTTCATCGGCACCGAGCTGGGCATCCTGATCGGCATGGTCTACGTGCTGCTGCCGTTCGTGGTGCTGGCGGTCGGCAATGCGCTGGCGCGGGTCGATCCGGCCTGCGAGCAGGCCTCTGCCGACCTGGGCGCCAGCCCCGCAGCGACCTTCTGGCACGTGACCTGGCCGCTGACGCTGCCCGGCGTGGTGTCGGGCGCCATCATCGTCTTCACGCTGGCGGTCAGCGCCTACGTGACGCCGGCGCTGCTGTCGGGCGGCCGCGTCACGGTGCTGTCGATGCTGATCTTCCAGCAGTACAGCACGGTGTTCGATTTCCACTACGGCGGCGCGCTGAGCATGGTGCTGCTGGTCTTCACCCTGATCCTGGTGGCGCTGGCCAATCGCGCCGCCACCTTGCCGGGAGCCGCGCGATGATCGCCCGCCACCTGATCCGCCTGACCGCGCTGGCCGTGCTGGCCTATCTGGCGCTGCCGCTCGTGGTGATCCTGGGCGCGTCGTTCAGCGCCACGCCGTACCTGGCGTTCCCGCCGCAAGGCTGGACGCTGGAGTGGTACCGCACCTTGCTGGTCGAGGCCGGCTACATGGCCGCGTTCGCCACCAGCACGGTGCTGGCGCTGGCCGCCACGGTGGCCGCGGTGCTGCTGACGGTGCCGGCGGCGCTGGCGCTGGCGCGCTATGAATTCCCGGGCAAGGCCGCGCTGACCTCGGTGCTGATGTCGCCGCTGGTGCTGCCGCACATCGTGCTGGGCGCCGCGCTGCTGCAGTTCGGCGCGTACTTCGGCCTGACCCGCAGCTTCCTGTCGCTCCTGATCGGCCACGTCGTGATCATCGCGCCGTTCGTGCTGCGCTCCACCCTGACGCTGCTCACGCCGGAACAGCGCGCGCTGGAGGAAGCCTCGGCCGACCTGGGCGCCAACCCCTGGACCACATTCTTCCTGGTGGTGCTGCCGCAGATCCGGCCAGGCATCGTGACCGGTTCGATCTTCGCCTTCATCTCGTCGTGGATCAACGTGGAACTGTCGATTTTCAACACCACGGCGGACCTGAACACCATCCCCGTGAAGCTTTTCAATTACGTGCAATACACGATCGATCCGACCATCGCAGCCATATCGGGCGCCACGATCGTGGCCGCGGTCGTCGCCATCGTGATCCTGGATTTGACCGTCGGGCTGGACATGCTGTCCGAACGCGGCAAATAACTTTCCTCTTCCCCATATCTACCGCCTGGAGTCACTGTCATGCGCAAGCAAGACGCGTTCGATGTCATCTATACCCATACGGAAGGCGAGCCCCTGTGCATCGTCCACAGCGGCATTCCGTACCCCGCCGGTTCCACCATCCTGGAAAAGCGCGCGTTCCTGGAACAGCGCTACGACTGGCTGCGCAAGGCGCTGATGCGCGAGCCGCGCGGCCACAAGGACATGTTCGGCGTGTTTCTGACGCCGCCGTCCAGTCCTGAATACGACGCAGGCCTGATCTACATCGACGGCACCGAGTACTCGCACATGTGCGGCCACGGCACCATCGCGGTCAGCATGGCCATGGTGGCCAACGGCCTGGTGCCGCGCGGCAAGGACGGCATCACTCGCATCCGCTTCGAAACCACCGCCGGCCTGGTGGTATCGGAAGTGGCCTCGGAAGGCGACAACGTGCTGTGGACGCGCTTCGAGAACGTGCCGGCCTACGTTGCCGCGCAGGACATCCCGGTGGAGCTGCCCGGCTACGGCAAGCTGTCGGCCGACATCGTGTGGGGCGGCAATTACTTCGGCATCGTCGACCTGTCGAACTGCGACCTGCGCATTTCGCCGGACAACGGTACCGAGCTGTCGCGCATGGGCCTGATCGTGCGCGACCAGCTCAACGCGCGCCAGCGCATCCAGCACCCGACCGAATCGCACATCAACAACCTGAACTTCATTACGTTCTGGCACCAGCCGACGATCGAGGGCGCGTTCTACAAGAACGTGCACGTGTTCAGCGCCGGTCAGCTCGACCGCTCGCCCGGCGGCACCGGCACCAGCGCGATGATGGCCATGTTCGAGGCGCGCGGCAAGATGGGCCTGAACCAGCCGATCAAGTCCGAAGGCCTGCTGGGCAGCGGCACCTTCGAAGGCTGCCTGCTGGGCGAGGTCGACCTGAACGGCACCCGCGCGGTGCGGCCGACGGTGAAGGGCACGGCCAGCATCCTGGGCACGGCGCGCTGGGTCATCGACAAGAACGATCCGGTGGGCGCAGGGTTCCTGATCCGCTGAAGACACGGAGCGGCCGGCGCGGGCCGGCCGCTCACCCCGCGTTCGTCGAAAGACAGGGCCAGAGGAATGGCTCAAAGGCCTTGTGGTATCAGGCCTTCAGCGGGGTGCCCGCCGGCACCACGGACAGCCGCATGCCCACGGCATGCAGCACGGCCAACAATGTCTTGAGCGTTGGATTTCCCTGAGGCGAAAGCGCACGGTACAGGGCCTCGCGCGAGATGCCCGCCGCCGCCGCGACGGCGGCGACGCCGCCATAGGCTTGCGCCACGTCGCGCAACGCCAGCAGGCCGGCGGCGCGATGATCCGGATGGTCCAGTTCTTCCAGCGCCGCCTTCAGGTATTCGACCGCGAAATCGTGGTCCGCGCGCAATTCAGCGATGGTCTCCGCAGCATGGGAAACCGATGCGATGTCAGTGTGGCGATTGTTCATGCCTGTCTCTGCTTCCAGTCCGCCCAATAACGCCAGGCCAGTTCGATGTCACGCCGCTGCGTGGCTTTCGCGCCCCCGGCCAGCAACACGATCAAGCGAGCGCCATGCCTGCCGGCATAGACGCGATAACCCGGACCGATATCCAGACGAAACTCGATGACGCCGTGGCCGACAGCCCGTCAATCACCCAGGAGCCCGGCGCCGATCCGCTTCAGGCGCACTTCGATCCACGCGCGCGACCTGGCGTCACCGAGTTCGCGCAACCACACGCCGAATGGCGATATGCCTTGCACAGTCACGTAGCGCCGCAACTCAATTGTCGCAACGGTCAAGGTGTAGCTTATAAACTACAGAAAAATTCCCAGGCAGGCAATCGGCTTTGACCATGAACGGAAAATATCGGAATCAAATGACATGGCGCGATGATCCCGCCCTCGGCCCCGTCCACGCTATTGTGGCTGACCGCAACGGTGAGGCACGCGAACTTGCGGCAATCCCGTCGCCGGGCTTAGGATGGAGCTACGGCCAGACCGTGCGCCGGCGCCAGGCGTCCGGCGCGGGCTCGGGCCGGCGCTTGAACCTTGCCAGCGATTCGGGAGCACATCGTGAAGAAAGTTGCTGAGATTCTCAGGGAAAAGGCCAACCCGCCCGTCGTGACCGTCTCGCCGGACTCGTCCGTGTACGACGCCATCAAGACCATGGCCGAACGCAGCATCGGCGCCGTGGTGGTGGCGGACGGCGACGAGGTGCTGGGCATGCTCACCGAGCGCGACTACGCCCGCAAGATCGTGCTGCAGGATCGCTCCTCGCGCACCACCAAGGTCCGCGAGATCATGACCGACTCGGTCTTCTACGTGCGCCCGGAAGACACACGTGAACACTGCATGGCGCTGATGACCGAGCGCCACTTCCGCCACCTTCCCGTCATCCAGGACAAGAAACTGGTGGGTCTGGTGTCCATCGGCGACCTGGTCAAGGACGTCATGAGCGAACAGAAGTTCATCATCACCGAACTCGAGCGCTACATCTCGGGCGAACACGGCTGAGCGCCCGCGCCAGCGGCGGCGGATTCCTCGCGGCTAACCCACCGCGAGGAGCCGCGATGCAGGCACGACCAATCCCAATCCAGCCGCCAGCAGCAGCACGAACACCATCCGCTTGACGGTCTTCATCGACCCGGCGGTGGCATAGCGGCGCGCCACCCAGGTGACGCCCACGACGACCGGCAGGGCCTGCAGGCTGAGCCAGAACGAAGTCGACATGAAAGTGCCCTGCCCCGTTACCAGCGCCAGCCGTACCACGGCATTCAGCGAAAACAGCACCAGCAGGCTGTTGCGGATGGATGCCAGCGGCAGTGGCTGACGATACAGGTGGTAGACCATGGGCGGCCCGGCGCTGGAAAACAGGCCGCCCAGCACGCCCGACACCCCACCGAAGAACAGGAATGACGCGCGCGACGACAGCCGCGCCAAGGGCTGGGTGCGCGCCACCAACAGCACGGCGCAGGCCATGATGGTGATACCCAGCAGCAACTGCAGCAACACCGCCATGGCGCCGCTGATCCAGGCCAGCGCGGCCACGCCCAGCGTCACGCCGGCCAGGCTGCTCGCCACGGCCGGCGCCATCAATGGCCAATTCACCTGCGGCTTGGCACGGGCCAGGGTGACCCCCGCATTGACCAGCGACAGGACGCTGACCACGTTGGCCACGTCGGACACCGACGCCAGTTGGAACACCCCCGACAGGCCCAGCAGCACCAGGCCGAAAGCGAAACCCGTCATGGTCTGGGCGTAGGTCGCCAGCGCCACGCAGGCGAGGAACAACACGTGTTGGAAGATACTCATGCTGAAGGCTGAGCCTGACCTGCCTCGGCTCGGCCCCGCCGCGGCAGAGGGCGGCCAGGAGCGGAACGACTGGGGAACGGCGTATTCAAGGGGCATTCGACGCCGGCGATGATAGCATCGGCGGGGCGGCGACCGGTCGATCTGATATACATTCTGTAATAATCAGAAGCGCTCATGCACCCCATGGTCAGCGCCCCGCCGCTATCCTTGCCGCCCAGTATGCCCGCCGCGCCCGGCCAGGCCGCGCCATCCCGGCGCCACCTCGCAAGCGGGCTGTCCGTCCCCACGCATGACGCCCAAACAGACCACGATCAATACGGTGACGCTGACCTGCTCGACCTGCGGCAGCGCCCAGTTCACCAAGCTCGACACCAACGAATACCAGTGCAGCCATTGCCACGCCGTCACGCTGGTCGAGGACAACGTGGCCCAGCGCCTGGAGAAGATCCTGCGAGGCATGCAGCAGCCCGCGCCTGCCGCCAAGCTGCAGCCGGGCGCCGTCATCGCAATCGTTCTGGTGGTGCTTGCAGCCATCCTTGTGCCGATCACCGCCTCGCTGTTCAACAGTGGTTCCTCGACGCGCTCGCCTTCGCGCCCGGCGCCGCCTCCCATCGATGCCGCGCTGGTCAAGCTGACCGACGTGCAGGAAGTGCGTGCGCGCGGCCGCAGCCAGTTGGTGATGCTGATGCGCAACGAGACCGGCAAGAAGATCGACGCGCCGCGCGTCACCGCCACGTTCTACCAGGACGAGCTGACGCTGTCCTCCGCCTCGGGTTCGCCGATGGCGCGCACCCTGCTGCCCGGTGAATACACGCCGGTGACGATTTCCCTGCCCGATACCGCCTACAGCCGCTACACCCTGAAACCGGCCACGCCCTCGCTGGCGCACAGCAGCGCCCGCGAGGTCGCCGCCGACAAGGTGCAGTTGGTGCGCAACGACGGCGCCTACCGCTTGGTGGGCCTGCTGCGCAACAAGGGCAGTATCGCCGCCAGCAGCACCCAGGTGACAGTGATGCTGTACGACGAGGACGGCAAGCTGATCGGCACCGGCAATGGCTACGGTTCGGCCAGCCCGCTCGCCCCCGGCGCGCTGACCTCGTTCGACGTGCGCTGCGACATGCTGGCCGAAGGCAAGGTCGGCTCCTACGATTACATGGTGCAAAGTGAAGGCTGACCGCTCCCCCGCGCGCGCCCTGTCGCGGCCGGCCCGGGCCGGGCTGGTGCTGATCATCGTCGCCGCTGGCGGCTACGCCCTGGCCAAGTACAACGGGCTGCTGCCCTGGGACGCGCCCAAGGCCGTGCAGGCCGCGCCGGCGCCTGCCGCCTCGGCCCCGGTTCCCGCAGGCCCCGCCAGCAGCCGCATCGTGCGTGTCAGCCCCGCCACCCCCCGCATCATCGACGGCGTGCGATTGAGCACGGCCGAACTGCTCGATCCGGACTTCGCCTTCTTCGATCCGGCGGCACTGACCTTGTCGCCGCCACGCCGCCTGCTGGACGAGATCGAGCGCCCGTTGCTGCTGGCCGAGGTGGTCAACCGCAGCGACAAGTATGTGGCGCTGTCGCCCGGAATGGAAATCTCCGTGTTCGACGGCTCGCGCCCCCTGCGGCTGCGTCAGGAATGGTCGCTGCCGGCCATGCTGTACCCCGGCGAGCGCATTCCGGTGCTGCTGAACGGCGAGAACTTCGAACGCTTTACCGAGGTCAAGACCGACTGGAAGCCGGCCAAGCGCGCGGCCCTGCCCGGCACCCGGCCAACGCTGGACATCAGCGTCGAGAACACCGAGGCCGGCATCGGCACCGGCACGCTGAATTTCACCTATCGCTATCGCTACAAGTACGTTACGGTGCACGGCCGGGTACGCAACACCGACAGCGCCGAAATCGACAACGTGAAGGTCTGGGTCAGCCTCTACGACGCCCAGGACAGGCTGACCGGCGCGCGCTATTCGGAGCTGCGCCTGCCCAAGCTCAAGCCGGGCGAAAGCGCCCCATTCCAGCTCGATGTCAAGCAGTACGGCGCCAACTTCGCCCGCGTGGGCGTGGCGTACGACGCCAAGGCCAACTGATCCCGCGCCCGGCGGTCCGCCCGGCCGCCCGCCGGCGCCTTCTCATTTATCTGCGCGGGCCTGCGTCAGCCAGGCGCGAACGGCGGGCCGGCAGCCGCGCCCGCGACAGCCCCGCAGCAGCCTCGCAACGGCGAACCGGGCCTTGAATCGACCCCGTTTCTGTCCTAGTGAAGCGCCCCGCTCCTCGCCCGCCCTCGCACGGCGTGGCCCGCAGGCAACGCCTATCGACACAAGTCTTATATAAGATATAAGACATTTGCTAGCGGCCCCCTCTTCCCTCTACAATTCCGGCCACAACCCTTCTTCCAACCCGACTTTGAGCAGGCCTCACATGCTGGATACTTATCGCCAACACGTTGCCGAACGCGCGGCCCTGGGGATTCCCCCGCTGCCCCTGACGGCAAAACAAACCGCTGAACTGATCGAACTGCTGAAGAACCCGCCCGCGGGCGAAGAGCAGAACCTGGTCGATCTGCTGACCCACCGTGTTCCGGCCGGCGTGGACGATGCCGCCAAGGTCAAGGCCTCGTACCTGGCCGCCGTGGCCCTGGGCAGCGAGGCTTGTGCCCTGATCAGCCGCGCCAAGGCGACCGAACTGCTCGGCACCATGCTGGGCGGCTACAACATTGGCCCGCTGATCCAACTGCTCGACGACCAGGAAATCGGCACCATCGCCGCCGACGCCCTGAAAAAGACCCTGCTGATGTTCGACGCCTTCCATGACGTGAAGGAAAAGGCCGACAAGGGCAACGCCAACGCCAAGTCCGTGCTGCAGAGCTGGGCCGACGCCGAATGGTTCACCAGCCGCCCCGAGCTGCCCGAAAGCCTGACCATCACGGTCTTCAAGGTGCCGGGCGAAACCAACACCGACGACCTGTCGCCGGCCCCGGATGCCACCACCCGCCCCGACATCCCGATGCACGCCCTGGCGATGCTCAAGAACAAGCGCGACGGCGCCGCCTTCGAGCCGGAAGAAGACGGCAAGCGCGGCCCGGTCAAGTTCATCGAATCGCTCAAGGAAAAGGGCCACCTGGTCGCCTACGTCGGCGACGTGGTCGGCACCGGCTCCTCGCGCAAGTCGGCCACCAACTCGGTGCTGTGGTTCACCGGCGAAGACATCCCCTTCGTGCCGAACAAGCGTTTCGGCGGCGTGTGCCTGGGCAACAAGATCGCCCCGATCTTCTACAACACCATGGAAGACGCCGGTGCCCTGCCGATCGAACTCGACGTTTCCAAGATGGAAATGGGCGACGTGGTCGAACTGCGCCCCTATGAAGGCAAGGCGATCAAGAACGGTGAAGTCATCGCCGAATTCGAAGTCAAATCCGACGTGCTGTTCGACGAAGTGCGCGCCGGCGGCCGCATTCCGCTGATCATCGGCCGTGGCCTGACCGCCAAGGCGCGCGAAGCGCTGGGCCTGGCCCCGTCGACGCTGTTCCGCCTGCCCAAGGACCCGGCCGACACCGGCAAGGGCTTCTCGCTGGCCCAGAAGATGGTCGGCCGCGCCTGCGGCCTGCCGGAAGGCCGCGGCATCCGCCCGGGCACCTACTGCGAACCGAAGATGACCTCGGTCGGCAGCCAGGACACCACCGGCCCCATGACCCGCGACGAACTCAAGGACCTGGCCTGCCTGGGCTTCTCGGCCGACCTGGTGATGCAGTCGTTCTGCCACACCGCCGCCTACCCCAAGCCCGTGGACGTCAAGACGCACCACACGCTGCCCGAGTTCATCAGCACCCGCGGCGGCGTCTCGCTGCGTCCGGGCGACGGCGTGATCCACTCGTGGCTGAACCGCATGCTGCTGCCCGACACCGTCGGCACCGGCGGCGACTCGCACACCCGCTTCCCCATCGGCATCTCGTTCCCGGCCGGCTCGGGCCTGGTCGCCTTCGCCGCCGCCACCGGCGTGATGCCGCTGGACATGCCGGAATCGGTGCTGGTGCGCTTCAAGGGCAAGCTGCAGCCCGGCGTCACGCTGCGTGACCTGGTCAACGCCATCCCGCTGTACGCCATCAAGCAGGGCCTGCTGACGGTCGCCAAGCAAGGCAAGAAGAACATCTTCTCCGGCCGCATCCTCGAAATCGAAGGCCTGCCCGACCTGAAGGTCGAGCAAGCCTTCGAACTGTCGGACGCCTCGGCCGAGCGTTCGGCCGCCGGCTGCTCGGTGCGCCTGAACAAGGAACCGATCATCGAGTACATCAACAGCAACATCGTGATGCTCAAGTGGATGATCGCCAACGGCTACGAAGACGAGCGCACGCTGGGCCGCCGCATCAAGGCGATGGAAGCCTGGCTGGCCAATCCCCAGTTGCTGGAACCGGACGCCGACGCCGAGTACGCCGCCGTCATCGAGATCGACCTGGCCGACGTGCACGAGCCCATCGTGGCCTGCCCGAACGACCCGGACGACGTCAAGACGCTGTCGGAAGTCGCCGGCGCCAAGATCGACGAAGTGTTCATCGGCAGCTGCATGACCAACATCGGCCACTTCCGCGCGGCGTCCAAGCTGCTCGAAGGCAAGCGCGACATCCCGGTCAAGCTGTGGGTGGCCCCGCCCACCAAGATGGATGCCACGCAACTGACCGAGGAAGGCCACTACGGCGTGTTCGGCACCGCCGGCGCCCGCACCGAAATGCCGGGCTGCTCGCTGTGCATGGGTAACCAGGCGCAGGTCCGCGAAGGCGCGACGGTGATGTCCACCAGCACCCGCAACTTCCCGAACCGCCTGGGCAAGAACACCAACGTGTACCTGGGTTCGGCCGAACTGGCCGCGATCTGCTCGAAGCTTGGCCGTATCCCGACCAAGGACGAGTACATGGCCGACATGGGCGTCATCAACAAGAGCGGCGACCAGATCTACCAGTACCTGAACTTCGACAAGATCGCCGACTACAAGGACGTGGCGGACGTGATCGAGGTGTAAGCCTCGCCACGCAGGCGCACCCGTGACACGGCCCCGGAGCGATCCGGGGCCGTTTTCGTTGGCGCGGCCGCCGGCTTGCGCCAGACGGTGAATCGAACCCTTTTCTCCCACCTGGCGTCCGAAATCCGGGGACGGAACTTTCCCAGCGATACGTTTTCATACAATCACTGCAATCCGTGACAAACCAGACGTAACCGCCGGCGACCGGCACCAGGAGAAGACCGCCCATGACACGGCTCTTGATGCCGCTGCCGCTGCTGACCGCGCTGGCCGGCTGCGCCACCGCGCCACCGTCGAATCCCGAGAACATCTGCGCCATCTTTCGCGAAAAGCCGGACTGGCACGACGCCGCGCTGAAGGTGCAGAAGAAATGGGGCACGCCGGTGCAGGTGCCAATGGCCATGATGTACCAGGAATCCAGCTTCAAGCAGGACGCGGTGCCACCGCGTTATTACTTCCTGGGCATCATCCCGTGGGGCCGGGTCAGCTCCGCTTACGGCTACGCCCAGGCCAAGGACGAGACCTGGGCCGACTATAAGAAGGACGCCGGCGGCTGGGGCGCCAGCCGCGACAATTTCGCCGATGCGCTGGATTTCATGGGTTGGTACATGAACAAGAGCCAGCGCCTGAACGGCATCTCCAAGTGGGACGCCTACGGCCAGTACCTGAACTACCACGAAGGCTGGACCGGTTATCGCAACCGCAGCTATGACCGCAAGGCGTGGTTGAAGACAGTGTCGAAGAAAGTGCAGGCGCGGGCCGACAAGTTCGCCAGCCAGTACAAGCGCTGCGAAAAAGACCTGACTCGCGGCGGCTGGTTCTTCTGATCGTGCCCGCGCCGCGGCGCGCTCATTGCCAGCGCGGCGACCCGCGCCGGGCGGTGCGCCTCAGGCCTGCGCGCCCAAGCGGTAGACCACCGTGTCGAGCCGGCTCACGCCACGCTCGGCGAATTTGGGTTCCTTGGCCAGGATGTCGCGTCGGTCGATGATGACTGCCGGCGACACGCCGTTGAAAAGGCTCCGCATTTCCGTATCGACCACCGCGAATGGCGGCCCGTCCATTTCGTCCTGCGGATAGTCCAGTGTGATCAGCAGGCCGCGATAGCCCGGCGCCAATTGCCCGTAGACATGGCGCACGTATTCGCCCCGCATCTGCGCGGGCAGCGCGACCAGCGCGGCGCGGTCGTAGGCCCCGACGCAATGAGACAGCAGCGGCGCGTCCAGCTTGAAGATGTCGCCGCAGATGATCTCGATATTGCCTGCCACATAATGCCTACCGTAGGCGCTGTCGTGGATGACCGGCTTGAGTTCGTTTTCGACGAAGAACTGCTCGACGGCCAGTTGCGACAGTTCCACCCCCAGCACCTGGTAGCCCTGGGCCGCCAGCCAGACCATGTCCAGCGACTTGCCGCACAACGGCACCAACACCTTGCCGCCAGCGGGCACCGAAAGCGTCGGCCAGTATTTCTGCAACAGCGGCGTCACGCGCGTTTGATGAAAATGCGTGCGCCCATCGCGCCAGCGTTCCAACCAGAATTCCGCGTCCATGTTTGTTCTTGTCCTCCGGAAAAAAGCGTGATTCGCGGCGCGGACCACGCGCCGATGCGCGGCCTGCTGCGCCACCTCCCGATACTACCTGCCCGCTGCCGGACCTACGTTGCGAACAAGCGCCCGAAAGGCGTGTTTACCGGAAACCCGCGGCGAACGCGCCGCCACTCGGCTTCGGCCAACCCATTGTAGTGACCCGGCGGCGCGATGCCGGGCGCCGCGCCGGCCGGGCTGGGCAGGCCCGCGCCGCCACCCTAGGGTTTATCCCAAGGACATCCGCGCATCCATTGGCTGCGCCGTCCCGTATCTGCTAGCGACGGCCAACGAAAAAGGAGATCGTCATGAAATTGCTAGCTTCGATTGCCATTGCCAGTTCCGCCCTGACCCTGTCCCCCACCTTCGCGGCCGATGTCATGGTCGGCGGACAGCCCATGCTGCCCAGCAAGACCATCGTCGCCAACGCGCTCAACTCCGCCGACCACACCACCCTGGTGGCGGCGGTAAAGGCCGCGGGGCTGGTGGATACGCTGCAGGGCAAGGGGCCTTTCACCGTCTTTGCCCCGACGAATGCCGCCTTCAACAAGCTGCCGGCCGGCACCGTCGACACCCTCGTCAAGCCGGAAAACAAGGCCACGCTGACCAAGATCCTGACCTACCACGTGGTGCCGGGCAAGCTGGACTTCGACGCGCTGGCCGCCAAGGTCAAAAAGGGAGGCGTGACCGAACTGGCCACAGCCAGCGGTGGCAAGCTGTGGGTCATGATGAATGGCAAGCACAACCTCATCGTCAAGGACGAGAAAGGCGGCACCGCCAACATCAGTACCTATGATGTCTACCAGTCCAACGGCGTGATCCACGTGATCGACAGCGTGCTGATGCCCAAATGAGCCCCGCCTCCCCGAGGGCCGGGCCGCAGGGCCTGGCCATCGGAAGGCATGGCAGCCCGGCCCGGCCGTGAAGCCGGGCTTTTCCGTTGCCGCGGCGGTGGGCTTGGTTTCGGGATATCGTAAGGGGCCGCGCCGCCTTGCGGGGCCGCATCCGGCAATGGCCGGCGCCGACTCCCTAGGCCCCTTGGAGACCGCCCCATGCCGCCCCTGCCCACCGATCCGGCCGCCCCCGAAGACAGACGCGCGTCCGCGCCACGCCGTGGATTCACGCTGGCCCTGGCGGCGCTGGCCTGCACACCGCTGCGTCTCGCGGCCGCGGCTCCGAATGAGCGCGACGCCATCGTCCGCCAGGTATTCCAGGAAGACCCGGCGCGCCTGCGCTACGGCGCGGACCACGCACGACTGATGCGCGGTCTGGGCGTGATCTGGATTCCCGTGGAGTCCGGCGCGCCCGGCATCGAATTCGAACATCCGCTGGGAGACAGGGACACCGTTGGCGCCGCAATGACACTGCTGGGCACCGCCGACAGACGCCTGGCGACAAGGCGCCTGGCCGAGGTGTGCCGGCTGCTGCCTGCCTATGTGCGCACGGGCGGCCCCCTGGCGCCCGGCCGCTATGCCTTACCCGCCCAGCGGCGCGCGGCCTTCGATTTCCCCGACAGCGGTGTCGACGCCCAGGGTCATTTCCAGTTGCGCGGTGAACACCTCGCCCTGCTGTGCGCGGCGAACTGGCGCGAGGCAGGCCAGCGTGAATTGGAGGCGGTGCTGCGCGAAGGCGATGCCTACTGGCCCTTGCCTTTCATCGACGGCAAGCGCCCATACGGCGACAGCAGCCATTACCAGATCGACATGGCGCGGCTGCTGGGGCAGCCCTATCCCGTGGATGCCAAGGGTTACGCCGTTACGGACCCCGCCCGGGACGCCCGCCTGCAACGCCTGCATTGGCAGACGGCCGCCGCGTTGCAAGTCGTGCTGGCGTACGCGCGCGCCTGACCGGGCCGCCGATCGCCCCGCGCTATGGCCTCGCCAGGAACTGGCGGATGTCGTCGGCCACCGGCACCGCCGCCAGGATCAGCAGGCACAGCGCGAGCGGCAGCGTCGAACCGAAACCGTAGTGATAAAAGGAATAAGCGCCCACCACGCCGCCCGTGAAGAACAGCGACACCATCGCGCTCAGCACGATCAGCTTGCCGCGATCGGCGCGCACCGGCGCGGTGCCGGCATTGTCGTCGTGGGCCAGGTTCCAGTAGAACAATTTGCCAAGTTCGATGCCGATATCGGTGACCATCCCGGTCACGTGGGTCGTGCGGATCTCGGACTTGGAAACCTTGGTGATCATCGCGTTCTGCAAACCCATGATGTAGCACAACAGCATCACGGTGGCAGGCACATAGAACCAGCGCAGGTTCTCCAGGTTCGCCCCCAACAGTCCGAACGCCAGCAGCAACAGGGCCTCAAGCACCAGCGGCAGGGCGAACTCGCTGGCCAGGTGCGAGCGCCGCCCGAAATTGATCAGGGAGGCCGAGGTCGCCGCGCCCGCCAGGAACGACAGCAACGCGGCCAGCCCCTGCGTCACCACGGCCACGCTACCCAGCACCATGTGATCGGCCATCATCGAAACGATGCCCGACATGTGCGAGGTGTACTGCTGCACGGCCAGGAAGCCGCCGGCGTTGACCGCGCCAGCGACGAAGGTGAGGAAATAGGCCAGCCGCCGGTTGGCCTGCGGCGTGCGGCTGACGGCGGTGAGCTGGCGCAGGAAGGGAATGGCCATGGCGGCGCTAGGGCTACGCGAAACGGATGCCGGGCAGCGGCGCGGCGCGCAATGCGCGGCATACGGAAGCTCCCGGAAAAAAGGCGCGGCTGGCTGGCCACGCCCGGTTCCAGGATTCTAACCGCCCGGCGGACCGGCGGCAGCGGCAATCGCCGCCGCGGCGCTTTCCCGGCCCGAATCCGCTTACGTCGCGTCGGATTCACGCAGTTGCTGGCGGCGGAACTCGCCCTGGCGCGTGAACATCCACCCCGGATATTCCGGCGGCAAGGCGCTGACCTTGTCCAGCGCCGCCAGTTCTTCCGCGTCCAGGCGAATGGCGCTGGCGGCGAGATTGTCGTCCAGTTGGTCGACGCGCTTGGCGCCGATGATGACGCTGGTGACCGCCCGCTGGTGCAGCAGCCAGGCCAGGGCCACCTGCGCCACCGACACGCCGCGCGCCTCGGCCACCTGGCGCAGCACATCGATGCTGTCGAAGGCGCGCTCGCGGTCGACCGGCGGGAAGTCGAACTGGGCGCGCCGGTCTCCGGCGGCCGCCTGGCTATCGCGGTGGTATTTGCCGCTGAGCAGGCCGCCCGCCAGCGGGCTCCACACCATCAGGCCGACGCCTTCGCTTTGCAGCATGGGTACGATCTCGCGTTCCAGGTCGCGGCCGGCGATGGTGTAGTAGGCCTGCAGCGATTCGAAGCGGGCCAGGCCCAGGCGCTCGGCGATGCCCAGCGCTTTCACGATCTGCCAGGCCGCCCAGTTGGACACGCCGACATAGCGCACATGCCCGTGCTGCACCAGGTTGTCGAGCGCGCGCACCGTTTCCTCGATGGGCGTCGCCGGATCGAAGCCGTGAATCTGGTAGAGGTCGATATGGTCCAGTTGCAGGCGCGCCAGGCTCTTCTTGACGCCTTCCATGATGTGAAAGCGCGAGTTGCCACGGGCATTGACGCCGGCGCCAGTCTGCCCGAACACCTTGGTGGCGATGACCACATCGTCGCGCGCCACCTTCAGGTCGCGCAGCGCCTGCCCGGTGATAGTCTCGGAACGCCCTTCCGAATACACGTCGGCAGTATCGATGAAATTGACGCCAGCCTCCAGGGCACGCCCCACCAACCGGTTGGCGTCCTCCTGCTGCAGCGCGCCGATCTTGCTCCACAGCTCGCCTTCGCCGCCGAAGGTCATGGTGCCCAGGCAAAGTTCCGAGACGAACAGACCGGTATTGCCGAATTTCTTGTACCGCATGATTGCACTCCTTCCAGGGCGCGGCGCCCCGCCGGCCCGGGATGGGGAGGCGTCGGCGCACAGCTGGGATGGGCACAGTATGCGGCGCGCCGACGGCGGCCGGCGATGCTTGATCCTGCCCTTTTTTTGCCCGATTCTCCGGCGCGCCCCTCCCTCCGTCAGTGGCGCGCCCGATCCTCCATATTTTTTGCCTATTTCTCCGCATTCCAGACGCACCGCCACGCACGTATCCCTGCCTGGGTCTACACTCGACAGCGCCTGATCCTCCGGCGACCCGCCCGCCACGCGCGCGCACGGCCGCCTTGCCCGGAGCCCCGCCATGTCTCCCGCCTCCACAGATACCCCCACGCCTCCGACCGCCGTTTTCGAGCCCGCCCGACACGAACTGCTGTGCCTGCTCGAGCGCATGACCGGCACGCTGGAGGGCTCGCTCGACACGCCCATCGAGGGCCTGTACCTGCACCGCATCTCGCAGCCGACCGGCCCCAAGCCTGCCCTGCAGAAGGCGGCGCTGGCAGTCATCGCGCAAGGATCCAAGAGGGTCCTGATCGGTGACGAGGCCTACGAGTACGACCCGTTCCACTACATGATCTCGTCGGTCGACCTGCCCGTGGTGGCCAAGGTCTCGGTGGCCAGCCCGACCCTGCCCTACCTGGGACTGCGGCTGGACCTGAACCCGGAGGAAATCACCGCCCTGATCAGCGACGAGAACCTGCCGCCGCTGGTGCCGGCGGAGGCCGCGCGCGCGATGTGCGTCAATCCGCTGGGCGGCGCGCTGCTGGACGTGGTGCTGCGCCTGCTGCGGCTGCTGGATACGCCGCGCGACATCCCCATCCTGGCGCCAATGATCAAGCGCGAGCTGCTGTACCGCCTGCTGATGAACGGCCAGGGCATGGTGCTGCGCCAGACCGTGCTGCAGGACAGCCAGCTCAACCGCGTGGCCAAGGCTATCCGCATCCTGCGCGACAACTACGCCCAACCGCTGCGGGTCGAGGAAATCGCCCGCGACGTGCACATGAGCGTGTCGTCGCTGCATCATCACTTCAAGCAGGCCACCGCCATGAGCCCGCTGCAGTACCAGAAGCACCTGCGGCTGCAGGAGGCGCGCCGGCTGATGCTGACCGATGACGCCGGCGTAGCGCTGGCCGCGCATGCGGTGGGCTACGAAAGTTCGTCGCAATTCAGCCGCGAATACAGCCGCCTGTTCGGCGCGCCCCCCTTGCGCGACAAGCAGCGCTGGAAGGACGAGGCGCTGGCGGCCTGATCCGGCGGCGGCGCGCTCCACGCCGGGGGCTATGCAAGCCCCCCTGGACCCATCGCGATTTTTTCATCCGCCCTGCATCCAAATGCGTTTCCCGCGTGTAGTACCTGCAACGACGCACATCCCGTGTGTCGTTGCAGACAGATCCCCACCGCAGGAGACCGCTCATGAAGACCCGACGCATCGCCGGCCGCTCGGCCGCCCAATTGTTCGCCGTCGCCACGCTGGCCGCCGGCGCCACGCTCGGCCAGTCCCAGGCCATGGCGTATTCGCAAGACATGCTGCCTGCAAGCGTGCAGGTGCCGGCCGGCCACAAGGTCGCCTGGGAAACCGTTGGCACCGGTGAGGTCACCTACGAATGCCGCGCCAAGGCCGATGCCAAGGACCAGGCGGAATGGGTCTTCGCCGGCCCCAAGGCGGTATTGAAAGACCGCCAGGGCAAACAGGTCGGCAGCTACTACGGCCCGCCCGCCACCTGGGAAGCCGCGGATGGTTCCAAACTGACCGGCACCCAGGTCGCCGTCGCGCCGGCCGGAGCGGGCAATCTGCCCTATCAATTGGTCAAGGCCAATCCCGCCATGGGCAAGGGCGCGATGACCGGGGTCGCCTATATCCAGCGCACCGCGCTCAAGGGGGGCGTCGCGCCGCAGGCGCCTTGCACCAGCGCCACGCTGGGGCAACGCAGCCAGGTCGCCTACCAGGCCGACTATATCTTCTGGAAGGCTGACTGAATCCGGGCGCGATCCGCGCGGCGGAACTCCGGTAAGATGTCCCATCCGCCGCCCGGACCGTGCCCGGGCCAATCTCCCCGACCGCGAGCATGCCGAACAGACCTGCCCCGGATTTCGATTACGAAGCGGCCCTCAGGGAGTGCGCGGCCGGACGCCGGCCGGCACTGGAGGCCCTCTATCGCCAGGAGGGCGCCCGCCTGCTGGGCGTGGCCCAACGCATCCTGGGCGATCGCGCGCGGGCTGAAGACATCGTGCACGACGCCTTCGTCAATATCTGGAAGCAGGCCGCCACATTCGAGGCCGCCCGCGGCTCGGCGCGCGGCTGGATGTACAGCGTGGCTCGCAACCTGGCACTGAATGCCGCGCGCGATGGCCGCCGCGAGACCGGCGTGGACGACGACACCGCGGCCGCGCTCGATATCCGCGACTCGATGCAGGCGTGGCACGACACCCGCGATGCCTTCGACTGGCGCGAAAGCGCCGGCCGCATCGGCCCGTGCCTGGAACAGCTTGAACCGGTGCGCCGCAACTGCCTGCTGCACGCCTACGTCGAGGGCCTGTCCCACAGTGAAATCGCGCAACGCCTGGAGGCGCCCCTGGGCACGGTAAAGGCCTGGATCAAGCGCAGCCTGAAGGCGCTGAAGGAATGCCTGGCATGAACGCGCAACCCGACACCCCGGAAGGCATCGACGAACTGGCGGGCGAATATGTACTGGGCACCTTGCCCGAGAAGCGCCGGCGCGAGATCGAAAGCCGCCTGCCCAACGACGCCGCGCTGCGCGCCGCGGTGGCGAGCTGGGAAGACCGGCTGCTGCCGTTGGCCGCGCTGGCCGCGCCCGTGGAACCATCGCCCGGCCTGTGGCCGCGCATCGCCTCCACCCTCGACACACGCCAGGCGGGTCCGGCGCGCGCGACTGGCCCGGCTCGTGCGCGACTCTGGGACAACCTGGCATTCTGGCGCGCCGCCGCCTGCGGCCTCGCCGCGGCCCTGGTCCTGACGGTCGCCACCCAGGCCTTGCGGCCAGCCGAGGCGCCGGCCACGACGCAGTACATGGTGGTGCTGGTGGCACCGCAATCGCAGACGCCGGGTTGGGTGGTCCAGGCCCGGGCCGGCCAGCGCGAGGTGCAACTGGTGCCGCTTGCCACGATCCAGGTGCCCCCTGACCGCGCCCTGGAGTTCTGGACCAAGGCCGACGGGTGGGCGGGACCGGTATCGCTGGGACTGGTCAAGCCTGGTGAACCGGTGCGCATTCCGCTGCAACAATTGCCCCCGCTGGAACCGAACCAGCTATTTGAACTGACACTGGAGCCCGCCACCGGCTCGCCGGTAGGCAAGCCCACCGGACCGATCCAGTTCATCGGCCGCGCGGTGAAGGTGATGTAGCGGCCGCGGCCTGCTTCTTACTTCTTGCGGAAGGGGTAAGCCTGCTGCGCCAGGAAGGTGCCGGGCATGTCGTTGTCGAGGATGCCGTAGTTTTCCGGCAGGCGCTTGCCCGTGCCGCGCACCGCCGTGCCGAGCAGGTAGTCGATGAACGACAGATGCGCCGCGTAGTTCTTGTCGATCGCCTCGGTGTCGGACGAATGGTGCCAGTGATGGAAGTCGGGCGTCACGATCACGTAACGCAGCCAGCCCCACGGCAGCTTGACGTTGGAGTGGATCAGCACGGCCTGGAACCCCACGATGATGATGTAGGCATCCAGCACCGGCTTGGAAAAGCCGAGCGCGAACAACACCCCCAGCACCGCCACCCGCGTGATCAGCAGCTCGATGATGTGCAGGCGCGAGCCCGCCAGCCAGTCGAGCGTGCGGGTACTGTGGTGGACGGCGTGGATGCGCCACAGGAACGGCACCTCGTGGTACGCGCGATGCGCGGCGTATTGCACCAGGTCGGCCACCAGCACCGCCAGGAACAGTTCGGCCAGGTAGGGCAGCGACTGGATCGCCTGCTGCAACGGCTCGTAGGCGGCCCACGAGAACAGCCGGTGCACGAAGAAGTTGATGCACAGCAGCACCGCGCCCACCGACAGGTGGTTGAACAGGAAGTGCTTCATGTCCACCTGCCATTCGCCGCGGAACACCGGTTGGCCCGGATACAGCGGGAACAGCTTTTCGAAGATGATGAACACGGTGCTGGAGGCCAGCAGGTCGAGGATGAACCAATCCAGGCCCAGGTAGGGATGGTCGCCGGTGTTGGAGCTCGTCACCACGACCTGGCTGCCGCCGGCGGCCACCGCGATGCACACGAGCACGAACGCAGCGATGTTGAGCCAGCGCTGGCGGCCGAACACGATATTGGTCAGCGCGATGGTGCCCGAGGCCAGCAACGCCGTGAACAGCAGCGTGCGCATCGCATCCACGCTATAGAACGAGCGCAACTCGGGCGTGGTCAGGTACGCCGGGAAGTGAAACGCCAGCACCCCCAGCACAGACAGGATCGCCAGGAACAGCGCAATCACGCCGGTGATCATCCCGGTACCGGGATGAATGCGTCCGTCCTGCTTGAACAAATCCAGGACCTGACGATAGATGGGCACACGCTGATTCATTGCATTTTGATGGCAGACCGCACAGGCAGGCGAGTGTATATCCGCCCCCAAAAAGCAATGCAACCAAACGTGAAATTATGCGACCAGGAGAACTCCCGCCTGAAGCACCCTTGCGTGGCGTCAAATCCGGGCGCCGGCCATCCTCCCGGCGGGTTGACTTTGACGAGCCGTTGCGATGTCATGGAACCGACAGCTCATTTGCGGGGCGGCCCCCCGGCCCCGCGCAGCCCCCCTCAACCGGATCACGCAAGAGGCCGTCATGTTCCCTGAGTACCGTCAACTGATCACCCGCCTGAAAGCCGAGAACGGACATTTCTCGGCCCTGTTCCAGCGCCATAACGACCTGGACCAGGAAATCAAGAACATGGAGGCGGGCATTGTGCCGGCCTCGGACACCAGCGTCGAAGTCCTGAAAAAGGAAAAACTGCTGCTCAAGGACAAGCTGTACAGCCTGCTGCGCGCGGCGGACCAGAACGCCGGCTGACCCGCACGCTGCGTCCGCGCAAGGCGCCGCATTCGCGGCGCCTTTTTGTTGGCCGATGGCACGACCGGCGCCCACGCGACGGACAGGCAGGGGCCGGCCGATACGCCGCGCCAACCTCCCTCCAAACGTTATCCTGTCCGATAAACCTCCCAGCACGGCTGTTTTCGACGCCGACACCACGCGGCCACTTGCTGACCAAAAGCTGAATACATAAAATCAAGCGCGCCGGCCTGTTGCCGGACACGCATAGAGGGCGGAGCAAGGTGCAAGACAGAGACTTCAAGGCAGGCGAAGCGGTATCGCCAGTGACCGGTTGGGCCATGATGCCGCTGGTGGAACACGACTCCCTGCTGCTGCGGCTCGATTTCCTGGCGGAACCGTCGTCCGCCGCCTCGGCGCGCAGCGGACGGGGCCGTGTCTATGCCGTCACCTCCGAACAGTTGCAACTGCTGCTCGACTCGCTGCGGACCCAGCTCGACAAGCTGCAGCCCGGGCCCGCCGGCCCCCGTCACTGAGCTTCGCGGCACCCTGGCACGAATTCAGCGCTGCTAAGGATGGGTTAGCAGCTTTAGATTTTCTAACTCGCTGGCAACCACTAGCCTGTCGTCCTTGCCACGAGGTACGACATGACCAGCGCCTTCTTTCCCGGTTTTCTCCTCAGCCTGAGCCTGATTCTCGCGATCGGTGCGCAGAACGCCTTTGTGCTGCGCCAAGGCTTGCGCCAGGAACACGTCTTTGCGGTGTGCCTGGTCTGCGCCGTGTCGGACGCGGTACTGATTGCGGCCGGTGTCGCGGGATTCGGGCTGGCCTCGGATGCGTTGCCTTGGCTGGCGCCGGTTTTGCGCTATGGCGGCGCCCTGTTCCTGCTGTGCTATGCGATCCGCAACTGGCATTCGGCGCTGCGATCCCCGGGCAGCCTGACGCCGTCCACGCGCGCGGCCGCCGGCCTGGGCACCACCCTGGCCACCTGCCTGGCCTTCACCTGGCTCAACCCGCACGTATATCTGGACACCGTGGTGCTGCTGGGATCCGTCTCCCGCCAGTACGATGGTCGCGAGACTGCCTTCGCGCTGGGAGCGATGAGCGCCTCGTTCCTGTTCTTTTTCACGCTGGGCTTTGGCGCCCGCCTGCTACGGCCTGTGTTCACCAGTCCGGGCGCATGGCGAGTGCTGGATGCCCTGGTCGGAACCGCCATGCTGGCCCTTGCACTGCGACTGCTCTGGCCCTAGCGCCGGGCCGGCGCCCGCGCCGTCAGGCCGCCACCGCCTGCCTGACCGCGGTAGGCACGTTGCGGAACGTGACCCCGAGGCGATTGAAGGCATTCATCAATCCGATCGCGTAGGTCAGGTCGGCCAATTCCTTGTCGTCGAATGCGGCCGCGGCGGCTCCGTAGTCCGCGTCCGGCACGCCCGTGTCGGCCACCCGCGTGACGCACTCGGCCCAGGCCAGCGCCGCCTGCTCGCGCGCGCTGAACAGCGCGCCGGCTTCGCGCCAGACCGGCACCAGCACCAGCTTGTCCACCGCCACGCCCTGCTTGAGCAAGTCCCGCGAATGCATGTCGATGCAGTAGGCGCAGCCATTGATCTGCGAGACGCGCAAATAGACCAGATTGATCAACGTTTCCGGCAGGCCGCACTGGCGCAGATAGGCGTAGACCGCGCCATAGGCTTTGTAGCCTTCGGGGGCGGCATGGCTGTAGTCGAGGCGTTGTTGCATGGTGCATCCTGATGTTGTGGCTGTGGAAGACACCATGCTGCATGCGGACGGCGCTTTCGGGTAGAGCCAAGAAACAGGTTGCGTGCTGGGCCATCCGGCAGGCACTGGGGCCCAATGACAAAGGCCTTACAGAGCAATCTCTGTAAGGCCTTGGTTTTATTGGTCGGGGCGGCGGGATTCGAACTCGCGACCCTCTGCTCCCAAAGCAGATGCGCTACCAGGCTGCGCTACGCCCCGAGGGACGCAACTATACCAGATACCGGGCTCCCGCCGCACGGAAGCGGCCGAGACTCGGACGCCGACACCGCCCGGCGCTCCTCTGATTGACGCCTATATATTTGAAGCATAAATTAATTTGCATCCCGCGAGGACGCAAAGACCATAACGACATTCATCGGGAATTCCATGGCACATGCCGCTACTCCGTCCGCCTGGGCCGCGCCCGCGCGCACCACTTATACCGTGCTGTTCGTCTGCTGGCTGACCATCCTGTCAAGGGCTATGACGTCGGCGTCATGGGCGCGGTGCTGCCCGCCCTGGCTGACGACAAGAGCTGGAACCTGACGTCGCTCGAACTGGGCATGCTGGGCAGCTATGCGCTGGCCAGGAACTTCATCGCGTTCTCGTGCGCGGCGGTACTGGCGGCGTTGTTCGTGGTCCTTATTCCGCGGCGCGATCAGCCGAAACGGCCGGTGATGTAGTCCTCGGTTTCCTTGCGCGACGGCTTCACGAAGATCTGGTCGGTCTGGCCGAACTCCATCAACTCGCCCAGGTACATGTAGGCCGTGAAGTCCGAACAGCGGGCGGCCTGCTGCATGTTGTGGGTCACGATGACGACGGTGTAGTCGTTCTTCAGTTCGGCGATCAGTTCCTCGATCTTGGCGGTCGAGATCGGATCCAGCGCCGAACACGGCTCGTCCAGCAGCAGCACTTCCGGCTTGATGGCCACGCCGCGCGCGATGCACAGGCGCTGTTGCTGGCCGCCCGACAGGCTGTTGCCGCTCTGGTTCAGCTTGTCCTTCACTTCGTTCCAGAGCGCGGCCTTGCTCAGCGCCCATTCCACGCGCTCGTCCATCTCGCCCTTGGACAGGCGCTCGAACAGGCGCACGCCGAAGGCGATGTTGTCGTAGATGCTCATGGGGAACGGCGTGGGCTTCTGGAACACCATGCCGACCTTGGCGCGGATCAGCGAGATGTCCGTCTTGGCGGTCAGCAGGTTCTCGCCGTCCAGGATGATCTCGCCCTCGGCACGCTGGCCCGGGTACAGCTCGAACATGCGGTTGAAGGTGCGCAGCAGCGTCGACTTGCCGCAGCCCGACGGGCCGATGAAGGCGGTGACCTTCTTCTCCTGGATCGACATGTTCACATTGCGGATCGCATGGAACTTGCCGTAGTAGAAGTTCAGGTTCTTGACCTCGATCTTGTTCTTGACGGCGGTAGCGGTGTTTTCCATTTGGTTTCCCTAGATCCGGCGCGGCGGACGCGCCGGCAAAGCGATCTTTACTTGCGGAACATGTTGCGGGCGATGATGTTGATGCCCAGCACCAGCAGCGTAATCAGGGTGGCGCCGGCCCAGGCCAGGTTGTTCCAGTCCTTGAAGGGGCTGGCGGCGTATTGGTAGATCACGACAGGCAGGTTGGCCATCGGGCCGTTCATGTTGGTCGACATGAACTGGTTCGACAGCGCGGTGAACAGCAGCGGCGCGGTTTCGCCCGAGATGCGGGCAATCGCCAGCAGCACGCCGGTGATGATGCCGGTCTTGGCGGCGCGATAGCACACCAGGGTGATCATGCGCCACTTGGGGCAACCCAGTGCCGCGGCGGCTTCGCGCAGGCTGTTGGGCACCAGCAGCAGCATGTTGTCGGTGGTGCGCACCACCACCGGGATCACCAGGATCGACAGCGCGATGGCGCCGGCCCAGCCCGAGTAGTGCCCGACCTGTGCCACGTACACGGCGTAGATGAACAGGCCGATGATGATGGACGGCGCCGACAGCAGCACGTCGTTCAGGAAGCGCGTGGCTGGCGCCAGCCAGCCGCGCTGGCCGTATTCGGCCAGGTAGGTGCCGGCCAGGATGCCGACCGGCGTGCCGATCAGCGTACCCACGCCGGCCATCATCACGCTGCCGAAGATGGCGTTGACCAGGCCGCCGGCCTGCCCCGGCGGCGGCGTGATCTCGGTGAAGAGCGTCAAGGACAGCGCCGGCGCGCCCTTGAACAGCAGGGTCAGGATGATCCAGAACAACCAGAACAGCCCAAACACCAGCGTGCCCAGCGAGATGGTCAGCATGACGCGATTGACCACGCGACGGCGGCGATACACGCCATTCTGCATATTGAGTACGGAGACAGCAGCCATGATCTTTTCCTTGTGCGGCGCAGGTCAGCTACGCTTGCCTTCATTGGCCGACAGGCGGACCAGCAGCATCTTGGCGAGCGCCAGCACGATGGTGGTGATGAGGAACAGGATCAGGCCCAATTCCAGCAGCGCCGACTTCTGGATGCCGCCCGCTTCATTGAATTCGTTGGCCAACGCCGAGGCGATCGAGTTGCCCGGCGAGAACAGCGAGCCAGACCATTTGAAGGCGTTGCCGATGACGAACGTCACCGCCATGGTTTCGCCCAGCGCGCGTCCCAGGCCCAGCATGATGCCGCCGATGACGCCCGACTTGGTGAACGGCAGCACCACGCGCCACATCACTTCCCAGGTCGTGCTGCCCAGGCCGTAGGCCGATTCCTTCAGCATGGCCGGCACCAGCTCGAACACGTCGCGCATCACCGCGGCGATGAACGGGATGATCATGATCGACAAAATCAGGCCGGCGGTGAAGATGCCGATGCCGAATGGCGGCCCCGCGAACATGCCGCCGATGATCGGCACGCTGCCCAGGGTGGCGATCAGGAAAGGCTGCACGTACTGCTGGAACACCGGCACGAAGACGAACAGGCCCCACATGCCGTAGATGATGGACGGAATCGCCGCCAGCATCTCGACCGCGGTGCCCAGCGGGCGGCGCAGCCAGGTCGGCGACAGTTCGGTCAGGAAGATGGCGATGCCGAACGACACCGGCACCGCGATGACCAGGGCAATGGCCGAGGTCAGCAGCGTGCCGATGATGGGAACCACCGCGCCGTAGCTTTGCTTGACGGGATCCCAATCGTTCAGCCACAGGAACGACAGGCCGTACTTGGCCAGCGTTTCACGGCTGCCGTAGATCAGGGATACGAGGATCGCCGCCAGCAGGATGAACACCAGGAAGGCGAACAGGCGGGTCAGGTTCTTGAACAGCGCATCCATCAGCGCGTTGTTGTTTTGCTTCATAGGCGAAGGCGTGCCGGTAGTCACGGAGTCCGCCACGCTGGGCGAAAGCGGCACACTATTATCCATTACCGCGCTCATGGATGGACTTTCCTTAGGAAACCTTGGGGGAAACTACGATTGGGCCCCGGGGGGACCCGCCCCGCCATCCGACAAGCCGGACAGCAGGGCAGTTGGCCGATGCTGGCGCGCGGCCGGGCCGCCGCGCCAGGCACCCGCTTTTACTTCCAGACCGGCTTGCCGTCGGCGGCCTTGACTTCGCCCCAGGCGGCGCGGATTTCCTTGGTCACGGCGTCCGGCAGCGGCACGTAGTCCATGGCTTCGGCCGACTTGGCGCCGTTCTTGAAGGCCCAGTCGAAGAAGTCCAGCACGGCCTTGCCCTGCACCGGCTTGTCCTGCTTCTTGTGCAGCAGGATGAAGGTGGCGGCGGTCACGGGCCAGGAATCGGCGCCCGGCTCGTCGGTCAGCACCACGCCCATGCCCGGCGCGCTCTTCCAGTCGGCGTTGGCGGCGGCGGCGGCGAAGGCCTTCTGCTCCGGCTGGACGAACTTGCCGGCCTTGTTCTGCAACTGCGTCCAGGCCAGCTTGTTCTGCTTGGCATAGGCGTATTCGACGTAGCCGATCGAGTTCTTCAACTGGCCGACGTAGGCGGCGACGCCTTCGTTACCCTTGCCACCCTGGCCCACGGGCCACTTGACGGCCTTGCCTTCGCCGACTTGTTCCTTCCACTCCGGCGACACCTTCGACAGGTAGTTGGTCCAGCCGAAGGTGGTGCCCGAACCGTCCGAACGGTGCACGACGATGATGTCGGCCGACGGCAGCTTCAGGTCGGGGTTCATCGCCTTGATGGCGGCGTCGTCCCACTTCTTGATCTTGCCCAGGAAGATGTCGCCCAGGACCTTGCCCGACAGCTTCAGCTTGCCCGGCTCGATGCCGTCGATATTCACCACGGCCACGGTGCCGCCGATGACGGCCGGGAATTGCAGCAGGCCGTTCTTTTCCAGGTCGGCTGCCTTCATGGGATCGTCCGAGGCGCCGAAATCGACGGTCTTGGCGATGATCTGTTGCTGGCCGCCGCCCGAACCGATCGACTGGTAGTTCACGGCATTGTTGGTCGCGGCCTTGTAGTCCGACGCCCACTTGGCGTAGATCGGGTACGGGAACGAAGCGCCGGCGCCGGTCACATCGGCGGCCTGGACGGCGAAAACGGCGGCGCTCAGCGCGACGCCCAGGGATACTTGTTTGAAGACACGTTTGAACATCTTGGTTCCTTCTGTGCTCGTTAGAGGAGT
This sequence comes from Achromobacter sp. 46006, assembly GCF_059761975.1. Taxonomy (NCBI): domain Bacteria; kingdom Pseudomonadati; phylum Pseudomonadota; class Betaproteobacteria; order Burkholderiales; family Alcaligenaceae; genus Achromobacter; species Achromobacter sp. 46006. Next base: position 21,936 of record NZ_JCBANN010000030.1, on the reverse strand, counting down.
CTTTGGCAGGCTTTCCACTGCCTGTCTTTCAGCGACCCTCGCATGTTAGAAGCCCAACGTGACAAGATAGTGACAGTCATATACCCCCCCCCGAGGCGCGTAGCGCCTCCCCCCCAGGGGGGCGCCGGTGGCGGACCGGCGGAGCCGGATCCGCGCGGCCTGGCTTGCGAGGGTGGTGCCCTGGGTGGTGGTTTTCTGACGGTGATGAGGGTTCGGGACGGATGGTTTGGCTCGGGGGGCGCCGGTGGCAGACCGGCGGAGCCGGATCCGCGCGGCCTGGCTTGGGAGGGTGGTGCCCTGGGTGGTGGTTTTCTGACGGTGACGAGGGTTCGGGACGGATGGTTTGGCTCGGGGGGCGCCTGCGTCGAGCGGCCTGGCTTTGTCCGGCGGATATTGGGGACGGATAGAAAAGGCCCCGCTGGGCGGGGCCTTTTCCGGTTCCGCGTCGCCTACCGCGGAAGGGGTAAGGACGGGCGAGGCTACACGCCCAGCTTCTGCATCAGGTACTGGTGCAGGTTGAAGGGCTCGCGGCGGCTGCGCACGCGGACGTAGTCGCCGTCGGCCTGTTGCTGCCAGGCCAGTTGGTTGTCGCGCAGGGCAAAGGTGAAGGCTTCGTCGATGACGCGCTTCTTGAGCGTCTTGTCGTAGATCGGGAAGGCGATTTCCACGCGGCGGAAGAAATTGCGGTCCATCCAGTCGGCCGACGACAGATACACCGTCTCGGCGCCTTCGGCATAGAAATAGAACACGCGCGAGTGTTCCAGGAAGCGGCCGACGATGGAACGCACCCGGATGTTCTCTGACAACCCCGGCACGCCGGCGCGCAGCGCGCACACGCCGCGCACGATCAGGTCGATCTTCACGCCGGCCTGGCTGGCCTTGTAGAGCTCCTCGATGATCTGCTCTTCCAGCAGCGAGTTCATCTTGGCCATGATGCGCGCACGCTTGCCGGCCTTGGCGGCGCGCGCCTCGGCGCGGATCAGCGCCACCATGCCGTCATGCATGGTGAACGGCGACTGCATCAGCGACTTGAGCGCGCGGCGCGCGCCCAGGCCGGTCAACTGCGCGAACACCTTGTCCATGTCTTCGCACAGCTTGGGATCGGCGGTCAGCAGGCCGAAATCGGTGTACAGGCGCGCAGTGCGCGGGTGATAGTTGCCGGTGCCCAGATGGGCGTAGCGGCGCAGCCGGCCCTTTTCGCGCCGCAGTACCACCGCCATCTTGGCATGGGTCTTGTGCGCCACCACCCCGTAGACCACGTGCGCCCCCACCTCTTCCAGCTTGGAGGCCCAGTTGATGTTGGTCTGCTCGTCGAAGCGCGCCATCAGCTCCACCACCACCGTCACTTCCTTGCCGGCGCGCGCCGCGGCCAGCAGGATCTTCATCAGCTCGGAATCCTCTCCGGTGCGGTAGATGGTCTGCTTGATGGCCATCACGTCCGGGTCGAGCGCGGCGGCGGTCAGGAAGTCAATGACCGGCTGGAACGACTGGTACGGATGGTGCAGCAACCTGTCCTGTTCAGCCACCGCCTCGAACAGCTCGGCAGGCTTGTCGCCGACCCGGTCGAACGGCGCCGGAACCGGCGCGCGGTAGTCGGGGAACAGCAGGTCGGGCCGGCTGGGCGAGTTGCACAATTGCATCAATCGCGACAGGTTGACCGGCCCGGGCACCCGGTAGGTGTCCTCGGGCTTGAGCGAGAATTCGCGCTGCAGGAAGGTTTCCAGTTCGACCGGCGTCAGCTTGTCGATTTCCAGGCGCACGGCGGCGCCGAAGTTGCGCTGCGACAACTCGCCCTGCAAGGCGTGGCGCAGGTTGGTGACCTCCTCTTCGTCCACGAACAGGTCGCTGTTGCGCGTCACCCGCCACTGGTAGCAACCCAGCATTTCCAGGCCCGGGAACAGCTCCCCGACGAAGGCGCGCAGCAGCGAGGTCAGCAGGATATAGCCTTCCGGATGGCCGGACAGCTCCTGCGGCATCTTGATCAGGCGCGGCAGCGCGCGCGGCGCCTGCACCACGGCGATCGAGGCCTGGCGGCCGAAAGCATCGGCGCCCGACAGCGAGACGATGAAATTGAGGCTCTTGTTGTAGACCCGCGGGAACGGGTGCGCCGGGTCCAGTCCGATCGGCGTCAGCAGCGGCATGACATCGCGGTTGAACACCTCGCGCGCCCACTCCTGCTGTTCGGCATTCCATTCAGACGCATGGTGCAGCGCGATGCCCTCCGCCTGCAATGCAGGCAGGATGGCGTCGTTCAGCAGGGCGTACTGGCGCCCCACCAGTTCGTGCACCGCCTGCTGGACGTTCTCGAAGGCCTGGTCCGGCGTCATGCCGTCCGGCCCCACCAGGTTGGGCGACTGGCGCTGCTGCTCTTTCAGGCTGGAGATGCGGATCTCGAAGAACTCATCCAGGTTGGAACTGACAATGCAAACGTAACGCAGCCGCTCGAGCAAGGGAGTCGTGGGGTTCTCCGCCATCGCCAGCACGCGTTCGTTGAACTTGAGCAGCGACAATTCGCGATTCAGGAGCAAGGGCTCGGCGGGCGGACGTGAGGGCATACGGGATTCCATACGTTGGGGAGCGTAGCGTTTTACTGCAAACAAATGACGATTCCATGACATCGCGGCATATACGTAGCGTACGACAAAACCGGGACGCATGGGACATCGTCTCGCGCCGCCAATGCCCTGATCCATAAGCGAAAACCCGCAGCGGCCGGCGCTGTCACATGGGGTCTCTATAATCAGGCCACCCTACAGCCATTATCACCAGCCGCATGGATCAACTTCTGGCCGCCGTGGACCTCGGGTCCAACAGCTTCCGCCTCTCCATCGGACGCATCGTCCAACAGGACGGTACGCCCCAGATCTACCAGATCGACCGCCTCAAGGAAACCGTCCGGCTCGCCGCCGGGCTGGACACCGAAAAACGCCTGGGCGACGAAGCGATCGAACGGGCCATCGCCGTGCTGGGACGTTTCGGCGACCGCCTGCGCAGCTTCCATCCCAACCGGGTGCGCGCGGTGGCCACCAACACCTTCCGGGTGGCGCGCAATACCCGAGACTTCCTGCCGCGGGCCGAAGCCGCCCTGGGCTTTCCCATCGAAGTCATCGCCGGGCGCGAAGAGGCCCGCCTGATCTTCTCGGGCGTGGTGCACACCCTGCCCCCCTCTCCCAACAAGCGCCTGGTGATCGACATCGGCGGCGGCTCCACCGAAGTCATCATCGGCAAGGGCCACGAGCCCGGCCTGATGTCCTCGCTCTACATGGGCTGCGTCAGCTACAGCCGCCAGTTCTTCTCGGACGGCATCGTCGATGCCCACCAGATGAAACAGGCCGAGCTGGCCGCCCGGCGCGAAATCGAAGTCATCGCCAAGCAGTACCGCAAGACGGGCTGGAAGGAAGCCTACGGCTCGTCCGGCACCGCCAAGGCGCTGTTCGCCATTCTCACCGAAGGCGGCATGTCGGATCGCGGCATCACCCGCGCCGGCCTGAGCAAGCTGAAAGACCGTATCGTGCGCGCCGGCCGTGTCATCCCGTCCGAGCTGCCGGGCATCAAGATCGAACGCGCCGACGTGCTGCCGGGCGGGCTGGCCATCATGAGCGCGCTGTTCGACGAACTCGGCATCGACGTCATGCATACCGGCGACGGTGCGCTGCGCCTGGGAGTGCTGTACGATCTGCTGGGCCGCGACGACGAGCACGACAAGCGCGACGAATCGGTGCGCCAGTTCATGAAGCGCTACCACGTCGACGTCAACCAGGCGCGTCGCGTGCACCACGCCGCCCTCAGCCTGTTCGACGCGATGATGCCGGAAGGCCCGGAACGCGCCGAGCTGCGCGCTGCCCTGGGCTGGGCCGCGGACCTGCACGAAGTGGGCCTGTCGATCGCCCACAACGCCTATCACAAGCACACTGCCTACGTGCTGGAAAACGCCGACATGCCGGGCTTCTCGCGCGCCGACCAGCAGTTGCTGGCGCTGCTGGCGCTGGGGCACCAGGGCAAGCTGGGCAAGCTCGAACCGCTGGTGCGCAACCGCGCCCAATGGATGGCCATCCTCAGTCTGCGCCTGGCGGTGCTGCTGTTCCGCCGCCGCGGCGAAATCGAGCCCCTGCCGCTGACCGCGTCCATGCGCAGCGACTCGATCGTGGTGCGGGTGAACCGCGACTGGCTGGCGCAGCATCCGCTCAGCGATTTCACGCTGCGCGCGGAAGAAGCGGAATGGTCCAAGGTCGGCTTCTCGTTCCAACTGCTCGAATTCTGAAAACGACAAGGCCCCGGAGTGATCCGGGGCCTTGCGCCAAAGAACCAGGCGCTAGAACGGCGACAGGTCGGTCTGGCGATCGAGCTGCTTGAGCTCCAGACGGAAAGGCCGCGTGGCCCGCCGTATCAATCTGATCTTCATACGGCGGAACAGGCGGCGCATGATCAGCGCTGCCCGTTGGCGGCGGGCTGGTCGAGGCCGAAATGGCGGCGGTAACGCTCGTCCATCCCGTCCATCTTCAGCAGCACCGGAAAATCGGCAGCATTGAAATCGGGATCCCATGCCGGTTCGCCGCACACGGTGGCGCCCAGCTTAAGGTAACCCTTGATCAGCGGCGGCACGCGCGCCGGCAGGGTGCTGTTGAGCTTTTCCACCGGGTAGCGGTGCAGCGGCGTCACGTGCGGCTGGCCTTCCTTGGGCAACTGCTTGGAAATGGTGCGCCACACTTCGGCGGCGGTGACGCCGTCGTCGCGCAGGCTGACGCTGGCGCAGCCCAGCACGTATTGGTAACCGCCACGGCGCAGGTATTCCGCCAGGCCCGACCACAGCAACATGATGACCGCGCCATTGCGGTAGTCGGCGTGGGTGCACGAACGCCCCACTTCCACCAGCTCGTCGTGGATGGCGCCCAGGCCAGACAGGTCGAATTCGGATTGCGAGTAATAGCCGCCGGCCTCGCGTGCCTTTTCGGGCGTAAGAATCCGGTAGGTGCCCACGACACGGCCGGTATCGAGCTCGCGCACCATCAGGTGCTCGCAGAAGGGATCGAAGCGGTCGTGCTCGATTCCGTCCTGGGCATCCGGGAAGACCGCACCCATGTCTTCGGTGAAGACGTCGTAGCGCAGGCGCTGGATCTGTTCAATTTCCTCGGCCGTGCGCGCCAGGCCGACCACCAGCACCCTCGCGGCGGGGCCGGTCCACGGTTCTGCGGCATTACGGCTTGGGTTGATGCGTGCTAGTTCCAGCATTGCGCGAAGCTCCTAGAGAGTCCAGTCAGTGTGGACGCCCTGTATGTCAAAGACTTGACCAATATGTTACGTGACTATGAAGTTTAGTTCGGAGCAATGCGGCCCAATTCCCGCAAAGCTCGACAAAACTTTACAAATCAATACGCAATGTTCACAAACAATGGCCATTCATCGCAAAACAATGAATGGCCATGTTCGATCGGGGCAAAAAAAGACGTTATCCCAAGCTGGCCGCCAGCTTCTCGGCAGAGGAGACGGCCAGGGCTTCATCCTCTGCCTCGACCATCAGGCGCAGCTTGGGCTCGGTGCCGGAAGCGCGGATCAGGATACGGCCACGGCCGCCCAGCTCAGCCTCGACAGCCTGGCGCGCCGCGGTCAGGCCGGCATGGGTTTTCCAGTCCTGGCCCGGCGCCAGCGGCACGTTGATCATCTTCTGCGGATACATGCGCAGGTCCTGGACCCACTCGGCCATCGTGGCCTGGTTGCGCCGCAGCGCGGTCAGCACCTGCAGCGCCGCCACGATGCCATCGCCGGTGGAATGGCAATCCAGGCACAGCAGGTGGCCCGAACTCTCTCCGCCATACAGCCAGCCGCGCGCCTGCATCTGCTCGAGCACATAGCGGTCGCCCACATTGGCGCGTTCGAAACCCACGCCCAGGCGTTGCAGCTCGCGCTCGAAGCCGAAGTTGGTCATCAGCGTGCCAACCACTCCGTCGACCTTGCCGCGCTGCATGCGCTCGCGCAGGATGGCGTAGAGCAGTTCATCGCCGTTGTAGATGCGGCCGTCACCGTCCACCATCTGCAACCGGTCGGCGTCGCCATCCAGGGCGATGCCAAGCTGGGCGCCGCGCGCCTTCACTTCCTTGGCCAGCAGTTCCGGGTGCAGCGCGCCCACGCCCTTGTTGATGTTGAAGCCATCCGGATGCACGCCGATGGCGTGCACTTCGGCGCCCAGTTCGCGGAACACGTGCGGCGCGATGTTGTAGGCGGCGCCATGGGCGGCGTCCACCACGATCGCCATGCCGTTCAGGTCCAGGTCGTTCGGGAAGGTGCTCTTGCAGAATTCGATGTAGCGGCCCTGGGAGTCCGACATGCGGCGCGCACGCCCCAGCCCTTCGGAGCTGACGCAGCCCAGCGGCTCGTCCAGCGCGGCCTCGATGGCAGCCTCGATCTCATCGGGCAGCTTCATGCCCTGGGCCGAGAAGAACTTGATGCCGTTGTCCTGATAGGGATTGTGCGAGGCGCTGATCACGATGCCGGCGACCAGGCGCAGCGCGCGGGTCAAGTAGGCCACGGCGGGAGTGGGAATCGGGCCGGCCAGCAGCACGTCGATGCCCGCGGCCGACAGGCCGGCTTCCAGCGCCGATTCCAGCATGTAGCCGGAAATGCGGGTGTCCTTGCCGATCACGACCTGCGGGCGGCTGCCGCCGCGCACCGCGTGCTCGCGGGCCAGCACGCGGCCGGCGGCGTAGCCCAGGCGCAGGGCGAATTCAGCGTTGATCACCGGGCCGCCGACTTCGCCGCGCACCCCGTCGGTACCAAAATACTTGCGTTGAGTCATGAATTGATTGCTCCTTGTTCGGCCGCCTGCCAGACCTTGAGCGCGTCGACCGTGGCCGCCACATCGTGCACCCGCACGATGGAGGCGCCGCGGGCCACACAGGCCAGGGCGGCGGCAATGCTGCCAGCCAGACGGTCGCCGACCGGCCTGCCGGTGGCCTGGCCGATCATGTTCTTGCGCGACAGGCCGATCAGCAATGGATAACCGCCGCTGCGCAGGCTGGAGAGCCGGCGCAGCAACTGGAAGTTCTGGTCGGCGGTCTTGCCGAACCCGAAACCGGGGTCCAGCACGATACGTCGGGGGTCGACCCAGGCGGCGCGCAGCTTTTGCGCCCGCGATCCCAGGAAGAGCCCGATTTCACCGATCAGGTCGGAATATTCGGGCGGCGTCGCCTGCATGGTGCGCGGTTCGCCTTTCATGTGCATCACGCACAGCCCGCAACGCGATTGCGCCACCGCCTCGATGGCCCCGGGCTGCCGGAAGCCGTAGATGTCGTTGATCATGTCGGCGCCGGCGTCGAGCACGGCGCGCATGACCTCGGGCTTGAAGGTATCGATGGACAGCGGCACGCCGCAATCGCGCAACGCCTCGATCACCGGCAGCAGCCGGTCGAGCTCGTCGGCGACGGACACCGGCTCGGCGCCGGGCCGCGTAGACTCGCCGCCCAGGTCGAGGATGTGGGCGCCCTCCGCAATCAATTGGCGCGCGTGCGCCACCGCGGAATCGGTATCGTCGTGTTGGCCCCCGTCGGAAAACGAGTCCGGCGTGACATTGACGATCCCCATGACAAGCGGGCGCTCGAGATCGAACTCGAAGCGCCCGCAAAGGAAGTTATTCGCCATAAATCAGGACGAAGAACCTCAGACGGCGGCTGCCGTGTTGCCGCCGGCGGCCAGCCCGGTCGGCGGCGTGTCCGACGTATCGGACGGGCCTTGCGGCGTCTTCGGGGGACGCGGCGGACGGCCCTCGATGATGTCGTCGATCTGGTCGGAATCGATGGTTTCCCACTCGAGCAGCGCGGCGGTCATGGCCTCGACCTTGTCGCGGTTGTCTTCGAGGATCTTGCGCGCAACGCCATACTGCTCGTCGATGATGCGGCGGATCTCGGAGTCCACCTTCTGCATGGTGGCTTCGGACATGTGCGTGGTCTTGGTCACGCTGCGGCCCAGGAAGACCTCGCCTTCGTTCTCGGCGTAGACCATCGGACCCAGTTCGTCGGTCATGCCGTAGCGCGTGACGATGTCGCGGGCGATGGCCGTGGCACGCTCGAAGTCGTTCGAGGCGCCGGTGGTCATCTGGTTCATGAAGAGCTCTTCGGCGATACGGCCGCCGAACAGCACCGCGATGGTCGACAGCAAGCGGCTCTTGTCCATGCTGTAGCGATCGCTCTCGGGCAACTGCATCGTCACGCCCAGCGCGCGGCCGCGCGGGATGATGGTGACCTTGTGGACCGGATCGGTCTTGGGCAACATGCGGGCGACGATGGCATGGCCGGATTCGTGGTACGCAGTGTTCTTGCGTTCCTCTTCGGGCATGACGATCGAGCGGCGCTCGGCGCCCATGATGATCTTGTCCTTGGCCTTTTCGAAGTCCGACATGTCGACCGTACGGCCGTTGCGGCGCGCGGCGAACAGCGCGGCCTCGTTGACCAGGTTGGCCAGGTCGGCGCCAGAGAAGCCCGGGGTGCCGCGCGCCAGGATGGTGGCGTCGACGTTGGGCGACAGCGGCACCTTGCGCATGTGGACCTTCAGGATCTGCTCGCGGCCGCGAATGTCGGGCAGCGGCACCACGACCTGGCGATCGAAGCGGCCCGGGCGCAGCAGCGCCGGATCCAGCACGTCGGGCCGGTTGGTGGCGGCGATCACGATGACACCCTGGCCCGACTCGAAGCCGTCCATTTCGACCAGCATCTGGTTCAGCGTCTGCTCGCGTTCGTCGTTGCCGCCGCCCAGGCCGGCGCCACGCTGGCGACCGACCGCGTCGATTTCGTCGATGAAGATGATGCAGGGCGCATGCTTCTTGGCGTTCTCGAACATGTCGCGCACGCGGGCCGCGCCCACGCCGACGAACATTTCAACGAAGTCCGAACCGGAGATGCTGAAGAACGGCACCTTGGCTTCGCCGGCGATGGCCTTGGCCAGCAGCGTCTTGCCGGTACCGGGCGAACCGACCATCAGCACGCCACGCGGGATGCGGCCGCCCAGCTTCTGGAACTTGCTGGGGTCGCGCAGGAAGTCAACCAGCTCCTGGACGTCTTCCTTGGCTTCATCGCAGCCGGCGACGTCGGCGAAGGTGATCTGGTTGGTGTTCTCGTCTAGCATGCGGGCGCGCGACTTGCCGAAGCTGAACGCGCCGCCCCTGCCGCCGCCCTGCATCTGGCGCATGAAGAACACCCATACGCCGATCAGCAGCAGCATGGGGAACCAGGAGACGAAGATGCTCATGAGCAGCGACTGCTCTTCGCGCGGCTTGCCCGACACCTGCACGCCGTACTTGAGCAGGTCTGAAACCATCCAGAGGTCGCCCGGCGAGGTCAGCGTGTAGGGACGGCCCGCGTCCGGGGTGACGTAGAGCACGTCGCCGCCGGGGCCGCCTTGCACGTCCACCTTGCGGATACGGCCCGCCTTGGCGTCGTCCATGAACTGCGTGTAGGTCACGCCGTCCTGGGTCTGCGCGCGTCCGTCGAACTGCTTGAAGACCGTGAATAGCACCAGGGCTATCACCATCCAGACGGCGACTTTCGAAAATGAATTATTCAAGGTCGATCTCCTGCTTTCGATTCCGACCGGCGACCGCGCACCCGCATATGGCACAGTCACAAGTATGTCAATAGCCCATTCTACCCTGTCGGACCGGGTTGCGTCCTGGGAAGGGGCGGGCCGCTAAGTTACGTCTGATTCGTGATTTTTCTGGTCTGGGTCTCGGCAGGCCGGCCACGGTCGGGCCGGTAGGTTCTTGTGACACCGGGGCACGGGCCCCGGCGTGGGCTATTTCAGATCGCGGGCAACCAAAAAGGTTTCGGAGGACTTGTCCCGCGACGCCTTCGGCTTGCGCTCGACCACCCGTTTGAAGTGCCGCTTGTAGGACTCCACGATCTGCGAAAAGCCGGTTCCGTGGAATGCCTTGACGATCAGCGCCCCATTGGGCTTGAGGTGGGCGAGTGCGAATTCCATCGCCAGTTCGCACACATGCTCGATGCGCGCGGCGTCGGCGATACCCACCCCCGACAAGTTGGGGGCCATGTCGGAAATTACAAGGTCCACCGCCCGCGATCCAACCAGATCCTCCAGTTGTTTCAAGATGTCATCCTCGCGGAAGTCGCCCTGGATGAATTCGACCCCGGCCACCGGCTCCATGGGCAGCATGTCCAGGGCGATGATGCGCCCGTCCACCACCCCGCCCGGTCCGGCCAGGCGCTCGCGCGCCACCTGCGACCAACTGCCGGGGGCCGAGCCGAGATCGACGACCAGGTCGCCGCGGCGCAGCAGCTTCTCGGTGTCGAGAATCTCGATCAGCTTGAAGGCGGCGCGGGCCCGGTAGCCCTTCTGTTGCGCCATCTTCACATAGGGATCGTTGATGTGCTGGTGAATCCAGTCTTTGGAGAATTTATTCTTGGCCATTACCGTACAATTCCACGCATGCCTATATTAGAACTTACCTCTCGTGAGCGCAGCGACCTTCGGTCCGCCGCCCACCCCCTGCGCCCCGTCGTCCTGATCGGCGACAACGGCCTGACCGAAGCCGTGCTCAAGGAAATCGACCTGGCACTCACTTCCCACGGTCTGATCAAGGTCCGGGCCGGCGGCGACGATCGCGAGGCCCGCGAGGCCATGCTGTCGACCATCTGCGAGACCCTGTCCTGCGCCCCGGTGCACCACCTGGGCAAGACCCTGATCCTGTTCCGCCCGCTGGCCGGCAACATCAAGCCCGCCGCGCTGGCCGCCACCGAGCCGGAGCGCCCCGCCAAGCGCCGCGCCTCCGAGCCGCACACGCCCAAAAAGCTGGCTGCCGAAGGCAAGACCCTGGCCAAGCGCCCGCGCCGCTCGGAAACCGAAGAGCCCAAGCCGAAGACGCGCTTCGTGCCGCAGGACCAGCTCAACAAGAATGGCAAGCCGATGCGTCCCAGCAACAAGAAAACCGTCGCCGGCAGCCATGGCATTCCGCGCCGCGCCGGCAGCGCCCTGAGCCTGCGGGCCGGGGCACGCAGCGGCACCAGCCGCAAGTCGTCGCCCAAGCGCTAGCGCCGCCGCCGGGCACAAAAACGGGCGCTTTACGCGCCCGATCCACCATAGCGTCCCGCGATATCGCCGGAATCCTGCCGGATGCCCGATTCGGTCCAGGCTATGGTGTTTTGCTGATTTTACCGCTCAGGAGCTGGCGTCAGATGTAACGCACGCTCAGGACTTCATACTCGCGAACGCCAGCCGGGGCCTTGACCTCGACCACATCGCCTTCGCTTTTGCCGATCAGCGCGCGCGCCACCGGGCTCGACACCGAAATCAGATTCGACTTGATGTCGGCCTCGACGTCGCCGACGATCTGGTAGGTCACGCGGTCGCCCGAATCCAGGTCTTCGATATCGACGGTGGCGCCGAACACGGCACGACCTTCGGCTTCGAGCGCCGACGGATCGATCAGGTGGGCATTGGAAAGCGTGCCTTCAAGCTCGGCAATCCGGCCCTCGATAAAACCCTGGCGCTCGCGAGCAGCGTCGTACTCGGCATTTTCCGACAGATCGCCCTGCGCGCGCGCTTCGGCGATAGCGTTGATGACGGCGGGACGTTCCACGGTTTTCAGCCGCTGGAGCTCTTCTTGCAAGCGCTCGGCCCCGCGCACGGTCAAAGGAATGGCAGACATGTCGTTTCCCAAACAAAAGTAGAAAACGCCCCCGACGGAGCGTTCTCGGTGTGAAGGTCTTGGACCTGACGCATGGGCGCCGTCGGAAGCGGACTGGGACGGGCAACGCCAGGAACGGAACGGCCAGGGACGAGCCAAGCTGAACCCGATGGATCCCCTTGCGCCCGCTCGGGCCGGCCCGCCGGACGAATGCGGCAAGCTGCGACCAAAACAAAACCCCGGCTCGGGTCGGAACCGGGGCAATCAAGTTCCTATTGTGGTCAAAGTCCGCGGGAATTGCAAGCGGCCGGAGAAAACGGTGTTTTCGGCGCATTTCGCCGCTGTAACCCGCTAAAACCCGTCGATTCCGCATGCCTTTGCGGCGTTGCATAAAAGACACTTGGCGCCGCCGGTAAACCCGGCGGCTCGGGTTTGCCGGCAGGCTTTATGTAAAAACGCCATATTGCGTTCAATAAAAAAGGTATAACCGAAAAAACTGGCTCATTAATAACAATTAAATACATGCCGGCATGCACCGGCATATTCCTGTTTGCAAGCGAAGGAATGCGCGGACCGGCCATTTTCGGCCACCGCGCACAGCGATTGAGTGTGCGTGTTGCAAGGTTGTGCGGGCGCATCGCAGTCATCCGGCGCGACGCCCGCCCCGCCATCGCGGCGCTCCATGGGCACAGGCCCGCGCCCGCGGCGGAACGCGTTCAGGAACGGGAGCTGCCATGCTGCAAAAACTGAAAGTCCGTACGGGCATGATGCTGGTGCTGGCCTGTTTTGTAATTACCCTGGCACTGGCTTGCGGCTTGAGCTGGATTAATGCCGAAAGCAGCGTGCGTGAAATCGAAGAGCTGAATAATGTGGCCGTGCACCAGGTCGATCCGCTGCATGAGGCAAATGCCGCCTTGCTGCGCGCCCGGCTGGCGCTGGGGGCCGGACTGGCGGATCTGCAGGCGGGCAGCGGCGGCCAGGCCACGACGTCGGCCGAGAGCCACTTGCAACTGGCCCGCGAACGCTTCACCCGCTACATGGCCGTGCCCAAGAGCGAGCGCGGGCAGGAACTGGCGCAGATCCTGCAGGGCAGCTTCAACGCCTACGTGGCGGTACTGGACGAGCTGGACGCAGCCCTCAAGCAAGGCACGCTCGCCCGCTACCAGCAGGGCGCGACGCGGCTGCCGCAGGCCGATGCCGCGTTCGCCAGAGACACGCACGCCTTCCTGGCACGGGTCCAGGAGCGCAGCGATGGCGTGCTGGCACACTCGCAACAAACGTATGCCACGGCTCGGCTGTCGGCCGCGGTGCTCTTGTCCGCCGCGCTGCTGCTGGCGCTGCTGTGCTGGGCCTTCATCCGGCGCGGCGTGCTGCTGCCGTTGCAGGACGCGGGCCGCCATTTCGACCGTATCGCCGCGGGCGACCTGACCCAGCGGGTGGAGAGCCGCTCGAACAACGAGATAGGCTTGCTGTTTTCGGCCCTGCGGCGCATGCAGGATGGCCTGACCCGTACGGTGACGACGGTGCGCCAGGGCGTGGAAGAGATCAACGTCGGCGCGGCCGAGATCGCCGCCGGCAATGCCAATCTGTCGACCCGCACCGAAGAGCAGGCCGCGGCACTGGAGGAAACCGCCTCGACCATGGAAGAGCTGGCCGCCACCGTCAAGCAGAACGCCGACAATGCGGCCCAGGCCAACCAATTGGCGGCGGTGAGCATGGAGGTGGCGCAGCGTGGCGGCCATACGGTGGGTCAGGTCGTGGCCACCATGCAAGGCATTTCGGACAGCTCGCGCCGCATCGCCGAGATTGTCTCGGTGATCGACGGCATCGCTTTCCAGACCAATATCCTGGCGCTCAACGCCGCGGTGGAGGCGGCCCGGGCGGGCGAACAGGGCAAGGGTTTCGCGGTGGTGGCCGGCGAAGTGCGCACCTTGGCACAGCGCGCCGCCCAGGCGGCCAAGGAAATCAAGACGCTGATCGAAACCTCGGTCGATACGGTCGCGGCCGGCTCCTCGCAGGTCGCGGCCGCCGGACAGACGATGGACGAAATCGTGACCTCGGTGCAGCGCGTGGCCGACATCATGGGCGAGATCTCGGCGGCCTCGGCGCAACAGGCCGGCGGCATCGATCAGGTCAGCCTGGCCGTATCCCAAATGGACGAGGTCACGCAGCAGAACGCGGCGCTGGTGGAACAGGCATCGGCCGCTGCCTCGGCGATGGAGGAGCAGGCGCGGCGCCTGGCGGAAGCGACCTCGGTGTTCAAGACCCAGTCGGGCCAGGTGATCGAGGCGGCGCCGCTGCGGGTGGATGGCAGGACCCCGGCGTCGCGGCTGTCGCGCTCCTGATGTGCGCGGCCGGGCAAATGGCCGCGCCGCGGCGGCAGTGAGGCCCCGGGGCCTGCCTTGCGGGCTGGCCCCGCCCTACTTTTTGCGGCGCAGCAACGCGTACAGGATGATGGCGCCGAAGGTCGCGGTGCCGATGCCGCCCAGCGTGAAATTGCCCAGCTTGACGGTGAAATCGCCCGCGCCCAGCACCAGCGTGACCGCGGCCACGATCAGGTTGCGGTTGTCGCTGAAGTCCACCTGGTTGACGACCCAGATGCGGGCCCCGGCAATGGCGATCAGGCCGAAGACCACCACCGACATGCCGCCCAGCACCGGCGCCGGAATGGTCTGGATCAGGGCGCCGAACTTGGGCGAGAAGCCCAGCACGATGGCGATCAGCGCGGCGATCACGAACACCAGCGTCGAATAGATGCGGGTCACCGCCATCACGCCTATGTTCTCGGCGTAGGTGGTGACACCCGTGCCGCCGACCGCGCCCGACACCATGGTGGCCACGCCGTCGCCGACGAAGGCGCGGCCCAGGTAGCGATCCAGGTCCTGGCCGGTCATGGCGCTGACCGCCTTGACGTGGCCCAGGTTCTCGGCGACCAGGATGATGGCCACCGGCACGATCAGGCCCATGGCCTCGGCCTTGAAGACCGGCGCGGCGAAATGCGGCAGTCCGAACCAGGCGGCGGCGGCCACGGCCGAGAAGTCCATTGGCTTGCCCAGGCCCATGCCGTTGGCGAGGATCGCATACACCACGCAGGCCAGGATCAGGCCGACCAGGATCAGCAGGCGCTGCACCATGCCCTTGGTGTAGACGGCGATGCCGCCCACGCACAGGATGGTGACGATAGCCATGGCGCTGTCGAAGCCGGAGGCGCCCATGGCGCCCTTGGCGGCGATCGGCGCCAGGTTCAGGCCGATCACCGCGACCACCGCCCCGGTCACCACCGGAGGCATCAGGGCGTCGATCCAATTGGCGCCGCCGCCGGCGCGGCCGTTGGCGATCCAGACGAGCACGCCGATCAGGGTGTAGGCCAGGCCGCAGGCAATGATGGCGCCCAGCGCCACGCCGATATTGGCGTTGGCGCCGCCGCCGGCATAGCCGGTGACGGCGATCACGCCGCCGATGAAGGCGAAGCTGGACCCCAGGTAGCTGGGCACGCGCCCGCCCACGAACAGGAAGAAAATGAGGGTGCCGATGCCGGACATCAGGATCGCGACATTCGGATCGAAGCCCATCAGCAGCGGCGCCAGCACGGTGGAACCGAACATCGCCACCACGTGCTGCGCGCCCATGGCCACATTCTTGGGCCAGGACAGGCGTTCGTCGGGCGCGATGATGACGCCCGGCTCGGCGTCGTCCGCCAGGCGCCAGCGCGGAAAATAGGAATTGGACATGGAATCCCCGGGAGTGATTGGTGTGAGCGGGCGCCAGTGTAAAGGGGGCCGGGAACAGGCGGCAACTTAAGTTCCCCGCCGCCATGCCGTATTAGTGGAAACCCCAGTCAATCCTCTCCCGGGAGACCTCCATGGCCATTGATTCCATCAGCGGCACCTCGCGCATCGGCAGCATGGCCGACCTATGGGCACAGAAGATCCAGGCCAACAAGGATGCCAAGGACGACAACAAGGGCGTCACCGTCACCCCCGACGGCAAGATCCGCGTCACCAATGCCGGCGCGATGAAGGTCGGCCAGGCCGAGGAAACCGAATCGTCCGACAACGACGACCACTACACCCGCCAGATCAAGGAACTGCAGCGCCAGCTCAAGCGCGTCATGGAGCAGATCGCACGCGTGCGCGACAGCAATGCGTCGGCGGAACAGAAGGCCACCCAGTTGCAGGCGTTGAACGGTCAGGCGCTGCAGATCATGAACCAGATCCAGCAGGTGATGAACGAAAAGATCAAGGCGATGGCCAAGGCGAACGGCGGCGTGTCGGCCACGGCCTAAGCGGCCGCCCCAGGCCCGCGCGATCGCGCGGGTTCTCCCGAATGCCCGCCACACTGATGGCGCGCATCAAAATTTGTGATTGGACTGGCGGCGCATGCAGCCGCTAAGGTCTCCGGACAAATCAAAAAACCACGGAGACAAACCATGCATGCAATGCGCACAGCCCTTGCAGGGGCGCTGCTGGCCGCCTGCGCCGCACCCGCCCTGGCGGGCACCGTCACGGTGATCACGTCGTTCCCGAAAGATTTGACCCAGGCCTACAAGACCGCATTCGAGAAGGCCAACCCCGGCATCACGCTGGAGATCCTCAACAAGAACACCGTATCCGGCATCGCCTATGTGCGCGAAACGCCGGCCGGCCAGCGTCCGGAAGTGTTCTGGGCCAGCGCTCCCGATGCCTTCGAGGTGCTGGGCCGCGACAAGCTGTTGGCAAAGTCTTCCGACGTGGCCAACAAGGACGTGCCGGACAAGATCGGCAACTATCCTATCAACGACCCGGGCGGCATGTACCTGGGCCAGGCGCTGGCCGGCTACGGCATCGTCTACAACACGCGCTACATCAAGGCGCACAAGATTCCCGCGCCGGTCGAGTGGAAGGATCTGCTGGCGCCACACTGGTTCGGCCACCTCGGCATCACCTCGCCGTCGCGCTCGGGCACCATGCACCTGACGGTCGAGACCATTCTGCAGGGCGAGGGTTGGGACGACGGCTGGAACACGCTGCTGCGCATGTCGGGCAATAGCAGCACCGTGACGGAACGTTCTTTCGGCGTGCCGGATGGGGTCAACAATGGCCAGTTCGGCGCCGGGCCGGTGATCGACTTTTTCGGCCTGTCGAGCAAGTATTCGAAGTTCCCGGTGGAATTCGTCTATCCCTCCGAGACCGCCATCGTGCCGGCCAACATCGCGTTGATCGACGGCGCCAAGAACACAGAGGAAGGCAAGAAGTTCATCGCCTTCACGCTGAGCCAGGCTGGCCAGGAATTGCTGCTGGAACCGAAGATCTCGCGCCTGCCGGTGCTGCCGTATTCGGCGCTGGGCGGCAAGGTGCCGCCGGGTTATCCCGACCCGGCAGAGATCGCGCGCCGCAGCAAGGTGCAGTTCAACGCCGACCTGTCGCAGACGCGCTATTACGTGGTGCAGTCGCTATACGACCAGACCGTCACGTTCCGCCTGAAGGAATTGCAGGCGGCGACCAAGGCCATCTACGACGCCGAGGCCAAGCTCGGCGACAAGGCCAAGAGCGGCAAGCCGGCCGAACTGCTGGCGCAGGCCCGCAAGCTGGCCTGGGCGCCCCTGGTCGACGGCAAGCAGGCCGCCGATCCCGAGTTCCTGAAGATCTTCAGCGGCAACAAGAAGGACGCCGCGGTCAACCAGCAGATAACCAAGCTGGAAGGCGAATGGAATGGCATGGCCAAGAGCAATTATGAACAGGCCGTGAAGCTGGCGCGGGAAGCCGCGGCGCTGTAGCGCCTGGCTCGCGTCGGACGGGGGGCTCGCCCCGTCCGGCCGCCGCCCCGCCGCGGGCGGCCTGTCTTGAAACATTACGGGAATCTCGATGAATCTTCCGGGCCATTCACGCCTGCCCGCCGGCCCCGTGCTGGCCGCGCTCCTGGTGCTGGGTTTCCTGGCGCTGTTCCTGGCCGTGCCGGTGGGCACGGTGTTCTACAGCGCCTTCGTCAATGCCGACGGCGGCTTCACCATCGGCCACTTCGGCGCGTTCTTCAACCAGCCGCTGATGCTGGAGGCGTTCTTCAACAGTCTCTACGTGGCGGGCTGGTCGGCGCTGCTGGCCTCGCTGATCGCGGTGCCGCTGGCGTACTTCACGGTGCGCTTCGACTTCCGCGGCGCGCTCATCATCCAGACGCTGGGGGTGCTGCCGTTGATCATGCCGCCCTTTGTAGGCGCGGTGGCGATGCAACTGATCTTCGGCCGCTCGGGCAGCGTCAACCTGCTGCTGAACGACTGGCTCGGCTTCACCATCCCGTTCATGGAGGGCCTGAACGGGGTCATCTTCGTCGAGGCGCTGCACTACTTCCCGTTCATCCTGATGAACCTGGTGGTGGCGCTGCGCAACATCGACGGCGCCATGGAGGAAGCGGCCTTCAACCTGGGCGCGCGCGGCTTCCGGCTGTTCCGTCGCGTGATCTTCCCGCTGGCGCTGCCGGGCTATGTGGCCGGCGCCTCGCTGGTGTTCGTGAAGGTGTTCGACGACCTGGGCACGCCGCTGGTGCTGGGCACCACCAACATGCTGGCGCCTCAGGCCTATCTGCGCATCACGCAGGTGGGGCTGGAGGACCCGCTGGGCTATGTGATCAGCGTCATCATGATCGCCTTCTCGATCCTGGCGCTGTGGCTGTCGGCGCGGGTGCTCAAGGGCCGCGACTACTCGACGCTGCAAAAGGGCGGCAACTCGATCCAGAAGCGCAAGCTGCGGCCAGCCGAAAGCGTGCTGGCCTATGGCTGGATCATCCTGGTGCTGATGCTGGTGCTGTCACCGCACATGGGGGTGCTGCTGCTATCCCTGGCGAGCGTCTGGAGCTTTGCGCCGCTGCCCGACGGCTACACACTGGCGCACTACAGCGCGGTGTTCAGCGAGTCGCAGGGCATGATCGCCAACACCCTGCTCTACTGCGGCCTGGCGGCGGGCGTGGACGTGATCCTGGGCACTGCCATCGCCTACCTGATGCTGCGCACCCGGCTGCCCGCGCGCCAGTGGCTGGACTTCCTGGCCTCGGCCGCGCTGGCCATCCCCGGCATCGTGCTGGCCATCGGCCTGCTGCGCACGTTCCGCGGCGTGGAGATCCCGGGCACCGGCACGCTGCTGACCTCCTCGTGGATCATCATCATGATCGCGTACTCGGTGCGGCGGCTGCCTTACGCCTTGCGCTCATGCGTGGCCGCTTTGCAGCAGATCAACGTATCGCTGGAGGAAGCGGCGCAATCGCTGGGCGCGACCCGGATGCGTACCATCCGGCGGGTGGTGGTGCCGTTGATGGCCGGGGGCATGCTGGCCGGCTTCGTCACCAGCTTCGTGACCGCCGCGGTGGAGCTGTCGGCCACCATCATGCTGGTCACCAAGGACAGCCAGGCGCCGATGAGCTACGGCATCTATCTGTACATGCAGAGCGCGGCGGGCCGGGGGCCGGGCGCCGCGCTGGGCGTGCTGGCGGTGGCTGCGGTCGCCATCGGCACGTATGTCTCGCATTTGCTGGTGGAACGCGCCCAGGCGCGCCAGCGCCCGGCGCGTCACGACGAGACGGCCTGAATCAAGGGGAATCGACATGAAGAAAGTCAGCGTTGAATGTCGCAACATCCGGCTGTCGTATGGCAAGACCGAGGTGCTCAAGGACGTCAACATCCACATCGAACCGGGCGAGTTCTTCGCCCTGCTGGGGCCGTCGGGCTCGGGCAAATCCACCCTGCTGCGCCTGATCGCGGGCTTCAACCGGCAGGACGCCGGCCAGTTGCTGGTGGACGGCAAGGACATCAGCGCCATCCCGCCATGGGACCGCAACATCGGCATGGTGTTCCAGAACTATGCGCTGTGGCCGCACATGACGGTGTGGGACAACGTCGCCTTCGGACTGGTCGAGCGCAAACTGCCTCGCGAGCAGATCCGCGCCAAGGTCGAGGCCGCGCTGGAGCTGGTGGGCCTGTCGCAATACGCCCGCCGCCGTCCCAACCAGTTGTCCGGCGGCCAGCAACAGCGCGTGGCGCTGGCGCGCACCATCGTGATCGAACCGCAGGTGCTGCTGCTGGACGAGCCGCTGTCCAACCTGGACAAGAAGCTGCGTGTGCAGATGCGCCAGGACCTGCTGAGCCTGCAGCGGCGGCTCGGCATCACTACCATCTTCGTCACCCACGACCAGGAAGAGGCCATGACCACCGCGGACCGCATGGCGGTACTGGACCACGGTGTGGTGCAGCAGATCGGCGCGCCCAGCACCCTGTTCGACTATCCGGTGAACCGCTTCGTGGCCAACTTTGTCGGCACCATGAACGTGCTGGAGGGCGAGGTACGCGAGCGCACCAGCGGCAGCGTGGTGCTGGCGGTGGAAGGCGTGGGCGATCTGCACCTGCCACTGGCGGCCGAGGCGCCGGCGGCACAGCGGCTGGCGGCGAGCTTTCGGCCGCACACAGTGCAGATCGAGATGGCCGACGGGCTGGGCGATGCGCGCTACGTGTGGCTGCCGGGCGTGGTGGAAAGCAGTGAGTTCCTGGGCGAATTCACCCGCTACCAGGTGCAGATCGGCGAACAGCGTCTGACCGCCGACCAGTCTCACCTGGCGGGGCTGTCGCCGTTCCCGGTCGGCGCGCCGGTGTCGATCGGACTGGAGCCGACCCAGGTGCGGCTGCTTGCCGCCTGAGCCCGCTTCCCCTACAAAGGCGGCATGGAAATCTATCAGATCCGCGCCTTCGTCACGGTTGCCCGGCTGGGCAACCTGACGCGGGCCGCCGAAGCGCTGTCGCTGACCCAGCCGGCCGTGACCGCACAGATCAAGGCCCTGGAACAAAGCCTGGGCGTGGCGCTGTTCGACCGCAGCGGAGGCAGGCTGGCCTTGGCCAAGGCCGGCGAGATGCTGCTGCCCACGGCCGAATCGCTGCTGGTGCTGGGCGCGCAATTCAAGTCGGAAGCGCAGCAGCTGCAGGGCAGCCTGCAAGGCGTGGTGGAACTGGGACTGCCCAGCGAAAAGCCCGACTTCCTGCGACTGGGCGAGCTGGCGGCGGCCATTACCCAGCGGCTGCCCCTGATCGAATTGAAAACGCAGATCCAGCCCACCGCGGTGCTGGCCGAACAGGTCAGCACCGGCAGGCTGCCGGCCGCGCTGACCATCGCCGCGCATCCACCGCGCGGCGTGCTGTGGCTGCCGCTGCGCAGCGTGCGCTACCGCATCGCGCTGCCAACCGAGCACGCCACGGTGCTCAAACGCGGCGGCTGGCGCGAGGTGGCGCAATTGCCATGGCTGGACGGACCGGCCGGCAGTCACACGCATCTGTTGCTGCGCGACATGTTCGAGCGCCACGGGCTGGCGCCGCGTATCGCCATGCAGAACGAGGACCAGGCCAACCTGGAAGCGCTGGTGCGAGCCGGCGCCGGCTGCGCGCTGCTGCGCGAGGAAACCGCGCTGGCCGGCGCGGCCTCGGGCGACTTCATGGTGTGGGGCCAGGCCCGCGCCGACGCGCTGCTGGGCTTCATCCTGCCTTATGAACGCGCTAGCGAGCCCGCGCTGGTCGCGTTAAGCTCGATCATTCAAGCCATTTGGAAGCCGCGCGCCCCGGTCGCGTCCGAGCCGGCCTGAGCAGGATCCTGCCATGCGCGCCCTTCCCCCAATCGAATCGACACCGCAATGACTGAAATCTGGTTCATCCGCCACGGCGAAACCGACTGGAACCGCCAGCGCCGCCTGCAAGGCTGGCAAGACATTCCCCTGAACGAGTTCGGCCGCAACCAGGCCGGCCTGCTGGCTTCGCGCCTGCGCGAAGACGCGCGCAGCACGCCGATCGACGCGATCTACAGCAGCGACCTGCAACGCGCCCACGCCACCGCCACGCCGGTCTCGGAACAACTGGACCTGCGCGTGCGGGTCGAGCCCGGCATCCGCGAACGCGGTTTCGGCGTGTTGGAAGGGCTGGACCTGGACCGCATCGACGTGCTGGCGCCGGAAGCCGCGGCCGCCTGGCGCAGCCGCGACCCGCTGCGCGCGCTGGACGGCGGCGAGACACTGGGCCAGTTCCAGGCTCGCGTCATTGCCACGGTCGACGACGTGGCCCACCGCCATGAAGGCGAACGCATCCTCATGTTCACCCACGGCGGGGTGCTGGACATCATCTGGCGCCACGCCAGCGGCGTGCCGCTGCACGCGCCGCGCGACGCGGCGCTGCTGAACGTCAGCATCAACCGCGTCGGTGTGCGCGGCCGTCAATGGGAAGTGCTGGATTGGGGCGACGTGGATCACGTGGACGCTGAAGTCGGCAACGACGTCGTGCCATGATGGCAGGGGCCTGGGCGCAGCCCGCGCCC